>DTXR01000647.1 GCA_012962365.1 Chromatiaceae bacterium
ACCAGCGACAATCATGGGTAATGACAGCAGCTGACCCATGGTGAACCACCCGCCGACCAGGTAGCCAAGGTGGGCATCGGGTATGCGCACGAATTCGATCAGGAAGCGGAA
The DNA here is from genome assembly GCA_012962365.1 of Chromatiaceae bacterium. Taxonomy (GTDB): domain Bacteria; phylum Pseudomonadota; class Gammaproteobacteria; order Chromatiales; family Chromatiaceae; genus Thiolapillus. The sequence goes on from DTXR01000647.1 coordinate 112, forward strand.
GCCGCCATAGCCGATGAGAAACAGGGCGGAAACGGCCGCCAAGGGGCGGGGTTTCGCAGAGAACCACCAGAGCATGGTGAACAGCAGCAGCCCTTCGCCCAGGGCTTCATAGAGCTGGTTGGGATGCAGAGGCGGTGTCCACTCGGTTCCTGGTGGCAATCCCAGTTTGTCCCGGCACAGGCTGACGAACTCGCTGCAGCGTAACTGCATGGCCCAGGGCAGGTCTGTCGGTTTGCCCCAGAGTTCGCCGTTGATGAAGTTGCCGATGCGCCCGGCGAACAGCCCGATGGTGATGTAGGGGGCGATGAAGTCGGTCAGCTCAAAAAAAGCCTTGCCGTGGTTGCGTTTATACAGCCACATGGCGGTGAGCACGCCGAGGAAGCCGCCATGGAAGGACATGCCGCCTTCCCACACGCGCAAAATCCGCATGGGGTCGGCCAGCCAGTCGTTGAAACCATAGAACAGGATGTAACCCAGCCGCCCGCCCAGCACCACCCCCACCGCGCAGTAGAACAGCAGGTCGTCCACCTGTTGAGCCGTCCAGCCGGTGTTGCCGGGTTTGATGCGCCAGCGCGCCAGGGCCCAGCCGCCGAGCATACCCACCAGGTACATGAGGCCGTACCAGTGGATTTTTAGCGGTCCCAGGGACAGAGCGACCGGGTCGATTTCCGGATAGATCAACATGTCAGAAAGAGGGCAGAACCCGCAGGTAGAAGGTTTTCAGATAAGCCGTTTCTTCGATGCCTGGGTGTACGGGATGATCCGGCCCCTGCTGGCCGCGCTCCACAAGCTGCATGCTGCGGTCGCGGTGGCGGGAGGCCTGTTGCAGGGTTTGCAGAAAATGCGGCTCGTCCATGTGGTAGGAGCAGGATGAGCTCACCAGCAAGCCGTCCTTGCGCAGTACGCTGATTGCGGCCTCGTTGACGCGGCGATAGGCGAGGGTGCCTTCTTTCAGATCCTTCCTGCGCTTGATGAAGGCGGGCGGATCGACCAGTACGATATCAAAGCGTTCGCCCGCGTGTTTTAGCTCTTTGAGTGCGGTGAGGCTGTCCCGGTGCAGAGTATCCAGCATGTCGGCCACTCCATTGAGCGCTGCGTTGCGGCTTGCCAGCTCCAGCGCGTTCTCCGAGGAATCCACGCAGGTTACTGAGGAAGCCCCGGCTTTGGCGGCTCTCACGCCCCAGGCGCCGGCATAGCTGAACAGATCCAGCACCCGTTTGCCTTCCACCCAGGGCAACAGGCGGCGGCGGTTGGCTGCCTGATCGTAGAACCAGCCGGTTTTCTGTCCTTCGAACAGGGATGTCTCGAAATCACAGTCGTCTTCCAATAGCCGTACCTGCTCCGGAATTTTTCCCGAGGCGACTTCTACATAGCGCTCCAGTCCTTCCTGTTCACGCACCGCCACATCGTTGCGCAGGAGAATGCCCGAGGGGTGAACCACCTTGTTCAGCGCGCCGATGATGGCGTCTTTCTGTGCTTCCATGCCTGCCGTGCTGATCTGTACCGAAAGATACTTGCCGAAGCGATCGACCACCAGACCGGGAATGCCGTCGGACTCGGCAAACAGGAGCCGGTAATACGGCTGTTTATAGATGCGGTCACGCAGGCCCAGGGCCACCTTGATGCGATGAACGATCAGGGACTGATCCAGCAGATGATCCTGCTGGCGACTCACGATGCGCGCGCAGATGAGCGAGTTGGGATTGACATAAGCCCAGGCCAGCCACTTTTCCTCGTGGTTCATGAGGGCGACCTGTTCCCCTGGCTGAAAGTCCTTGAGGGGGGAGCGCTGCGTATCGACCTCGTTGCTGTACACCCACAGGTGCCCGGCGCGCAGGCGGCGTTCGTGATTTTTCTTCAGAAAGAGTACTGGGATTTCCATGGGCGCTATTGTGCCCAAAAACGGCGCTAAATGATACGAATGAGAAAGATGATGGTGGCGTTGTGGTTAAGCAAGCGCCATTCGGACCAGATTTGGTGCGGTACCCACACGTGTTTGCAGCGGGCCCGGATTACTTCCGAGCTTACGCCGAAAGTTGTGACGAAGATCACTATTTATTTGATGGCTGATGATAGGATTATTTTTTTCTCCTCAAAATCAAAGTGCCGGGCGGCCAGTTACTTTTTCGACATGGCGATAAGACGAGTCGCCTGCCTGCGGATGAGATGCCGGTGTAGTTTACCCTA
>DTXR01000648.1 GCA_012962365.1 Chromatiaceae bacterium
CTGCCAAGTAAGTTTGTTGAGACATCAGGTGTGCCTGCGGTATCGGTACACCTGGTGGCATTGGGATGATGTATTGGTTAATCACGTGATACCGGAGAGTGTGTGATGAATAAAATAGTAAAAATAAGTATGGCTGCTATCCTGGCTGCAGCTTCTGCCTCGGCATCTGCCTGGTGGGGAAGCAACGACGGTTGGGACAACGACGGTTTTGGCGACTTCATGGGCGACATGTTTGGTGACATGGATTTCAATTTCAATATGCATGCCCGTGGTGATGGCTACGGTCGTGGCTATGGCTACAATCGTTATAATGGCTACAATGGCTATGGTTATGCTCCATATGGTTATGCCCCGTATGGCGCGCCTGTTGCACCTGCCCTGAGCGAAGAGCAGCAAAAGGCTGCCGCCGAGCAGTATGCCAAGGCGATCGAAGCTCAGCGCAAGGCTGCAGAAGTCTATGCTGCTCAGCAGGCTGAGATGTACAAGCAATACCAGGCTACTGCTCCCCGGCAGACCATGCCTGCTCCTTTTGAGGCTCCCCGCTTTTCGGGTTTCAAGAGCCGTGACGAAGTCATGAAGGAAATGGAAGCTCGCCGTGCAGAGATGCAGAAAGAGATGGAAGCCCGTCGTGCTCAAATGGAAAAGCAAATGGGTGGAATGCAACGCCCCATGCCTGCTTCCTTTGATGCCCCAAAGTTTGAGGGGTTCAAGAGCCGTGAAGAAATGATGAAGGAAATGGAAGCTCGCCGTGCAAAAATGGACAAAGAAATGGAAGCGCGTCGTGCCCAGTTTGACCAGGGGCACAACAAGCTCTGATCTGAAAGATCAGCTTTACCGGAAAAAGCGCGTTCGGCTTGGTCGAACGCGCTTTTTCCTGTTTGACCTGAATCCACTGGTTCAGGTTTGAACAAAGCACACGGTGGCACAGGATGGGGTCGCCTATGCTAGGATGTGCCTTCCAGAGCTTGCAGGCATATTGAATAGAGCCCCTATATGAGAAAACAGAACTTCACCCAAAAAGTGTCCGTTGTATTTGCTTTCGTGTTCTATATCGCGGCGGTAGTGAGTATTGCTGCCGCGGGTTATTTTTATACCCAGTTTGGTGGCAATCACCCGGCTGTAGCCGCCTGGTCGGCAGCGATCGTGTTCTTTGTCGGCGGCGGTGTGGTGCTGCATGTGATGGGCAAAGCAGACATTCCTGATTTCAAAATCAAATAGCTGCTGAATCCCCGAATTATTTCCGCTGATTTTGATCAGCGTCAAGCCGGCACTATGGCATTTATGGCATAAAGCGCCATGCTTGAAAAAGCCTCCCTTTCTTCCACTGTTCTTTCGGATCGGGTCAATACCCTGGGCCAGGATCTGCTGAGCCGCTATGGCGAACGCGTGCATAAGCTGGCGATCAATGCCGGCTTCACCTGTCCGAATCGTGATGGCACCAAGGGACGGGGTGGTTGCACCTTCTGTAACAATGTTTCTTTCAGCCCCAATGCCCGCAGGGAGCCTGATGTACTGGGGCAGCTGGCATCGGGCCGCAGGGTGCTGGCCAAACGCACCGGCGCACGGCGGTTTCTCGCCTATTTTCAGGCCTACACCAACACCTATGCAGATGTAGATGATCTGGACAGGATGTATCGTCAGGCTTTGTCCCAGCCTGATGTCATCGGGCTGTCAGTCGGTACGCGGCCGGATTGTGTGCCACCTGCCGTACTCGATCTTCTTGCGTCCTATCAGGACGAAGGTTTTGAAATCTGGCTGGAACTGGGTTTGCAGTCTGCTTTTGATCACACGCTGGAGAAGGTCAACCGCGGGCATGATTTTGCGGAATATCAGCAGGCGATCGCCGACGCCCATGAGCGTGAGCTGCCCGTTTGTACGCACTTGATCGTGGGACTCCCGGGGGAGAACCCAACGGATTCTCTGCTGAGCTTGGATCGGGTGCTGGAACTGGGGGTGGCGGGACTGAAAATTCATCCTCTGCATGTGGTGAAGGGAACCTTGCTGGCAAATCAGTGGCGGCGGGGAGAGTATGCGCCTCTGGCTTTCGATGACTATGTGGATATTGTGGTGCAGATGATTGCGCGCACACCGGTGGATGTTGTCTACCACCGGCTGACCGGCACGGCGCCACAGAATATCCTGCTCGCGCCCCAGTGGTGCAACTGGAAATGGCGGGTGCTCAATGCCATTACCCGAAAACTGGTTGAAACCGGGTTGGAACAGGGCGCGTTGCTGTCACCCCTTCCCGCTGCCGTCAATTTGGATTAGGAGGTAGAGGGTGCTTTCGAGTCGGATTGACGAACGGGCAAAGTAACCAAGACTGGATTGTGAGGTTTTTTCATGCAACTCGTATGCCCCGCAGGTAATCTGCCATCACTCAAGGCTGCCATCGATGAAGGCGCCGATGTGGTCTATCTGGGCTTCAAGGATGATACCAATGCCCGCAATTTTGCTGGCCTCAACTTCAATAACCGTACGCTGGAGCAAGGGCTGGAATATGTGCGCAGCCGGGGCCGGGAAGTCTATGTGGCGCTCAATACCTATCCACGCCCAAAGGGCTGGAAACGCTGGCAGGCGGCCGTGGATCGTGCCGCCGATATGCGGGCCGATGCCCTCATCGCTGCCGACATGGGGGTGCTGGACTATGCCGCCAGCCGTTATCCTGATCTTCCCTTGCACTTGTCGGTGCAGGGGTCGGCCACCAATTATGAAGCGCTGCAGTTCTACAAAGACCGTTTCGGCATTCGTCGCGCAGTGCTGCCGCGGGTGCTGTCCATGTCCCAGGTGAAGCATGTGGCGGAAAACACCGATGTGGAAATCGAGGTGTTTGGTTTCGGCAGCCTGTGCGTGATGGTGGAAGGGCGCTGCCTGCTGTCGTCCTACGCCGCCGGACAGTCGCCCAATACCCACGGGTGCTGCTCTCCCGCAGGAGAGGTGCGTTACGAGGAAACCTCCTCCGGCATGGAAACCCGCCTGGGCGGGGTACTGGTGGACAAGGTGGGCAAGGGCGAGAACGCTGGTTACCCCACGGTGTGCAAGGGCCGCTATGATGCGCTGGACAAGACCTACTACGCCATGGAAGAACCTACTAGCCTGAATACCCTTGACCTGTTGCCGGAGCTGCTGGCCGCGGGCATTTCCGCCATCAAGATCGAAGGGCGCCAGCGCAGCCCCGCCTATGTGCGCCAGGTGGCGCGGGTATGGCGCCAGGCCATCGACAGTTGTCTGAGCGATCCTGCCAGTTTTCAGCCGCGCAGCGAGTGGATGCGGCAGCTCGGCGACGTCTCCGAGGGGCAGCAGACCACCTTGGGTGCGTACCACAGAACCTGGCAGTGAGGAGGATGAAATGAAACTGTCTCTTGGCCCCGTGCAATATTACTGGTCCCGTGAAGACCTGCAGGCTTTCTACCGGCAGGTGGCGGACATGCCTGTGGATGTCGTCTATTTGGGAGAGACCGTCTGTTCCAAGCGTCGACTGTTCCGTTTCGATGACTGGCTGGAAACCGCCCGCATGTTACGGGAAGCGGGCAAGGAAGCGGTGCTGTCCACCCTGGCATTGCTGGAAGCGGAATCCGAACTCAGGTTTCTGCGGCGTATCTGCAGCAATGGCGAATTCCTGGTCGAAGCCAACGACATGGCGGCGGTAAACTTGCTTTCGGCGGCAGAGTTGCCCTTCGTGGCCGGGCCAACCGTCAATATCTACAACGCTGCCACCCTGCGGGTGCTGGTGGATGCCGGGCTGAAGCGCTGGGTGCCGGCCGTGGAGCTGGGCAGGGACACCCTGGCGGACATTCAGAACGAAGCGCCGGACAGCGTGGAAATGGAACTGTTTGCCTGGGGCCGCATGCCCCTGGCCATGTCGGCTCGGTGTTATACCGCCCGCGCCTATGATCTGCCCAAGGATGATTGCGGGTACCGCTGCCTGGATCATGCCGATGGCCTGACGTTGCGCACCCGAGAGGGCGAGCCCTTCCTCGCCATCAACGGTATCCAGACCCAATCGGCGCTCACCTGCAACCTGCTTCCGGAGGTGGAAACAATACGCAACATGGGGGCGAAAGTGCTGCGCATCAGCCCCCAGGCAAATCATACCGGACGCATCGTGCAGGCTTTTGCCGATGCGTTGCAGGGCAAAGAGGATTTACCTGATATGCAACGCCTCATGCCGGTAGGTGGTTGTGACGGTTACTGGCATGAGTCTACAGGCATGACCAACTCCCACAGCTAGCCCGGATATTTCACCAGGATCCGGAATCTTCCCGGAGAGGTTTGTTCGGCAC
>DTXR01000649.1 GCA_012962365.1 Chromatiaceae bacterium
TCAGGAAATAATGCACTCAGGCTCCACAGCACTTCTTGTATTTCTTTCCGCTGCCGCAGGGACAGGGATCGTTGCGCCCGACCTTGGGCGCTTCCCGTTTCACGGTTTCCGGCGTCGGCAGTTTGCCATCCACGTAATACCAGCGCCCCCCTTCCTTGCGGAACAGGCTGTGTTCATGATGCTGTTTGAGCAGGCCATCTTCCTTGTAGGTTGCGATAAATTCCACCGAGCCCTCTTCGTCGTCTTCTCCGCCTCTGTTCGTGGAACGCACTTCCAGCCCCAACCACTCGGACTGTTCCGCCCATTTGCGCGTGGCAGCTTCATCCCAGTCATGCCGGCTGCTCAGGTGCAGGCTTTCGCCGAGAAATGCGATCATATCCTTCTGATAAGCGGAGTATCTGGCACGCATAAGTGCCTCAGCGGTTTTCGCCAGCTCCGTGCCGGACAATATGGGCTCACAGCAGGCTGCGTATTCGAGGCCGGAGCCGCAAGGACAGTTGGACATGAACGACCGTTCCTTCTTCTTCAGGTTGCAAACTGCAGATTATAGCCTGAATTGCAGAATTCTACAGATGTTCGGGTTCACGTTCCCGGCCAGAATCAGGACAGTGCAGAATCCGGTGAAACCGGTAGAAAGTCATCCTTTTTCGGGTCTGCATCAATGGCGCAGCCGGGGGCCATGGTGGCAGGTGTATGGATAGACATGTTTTTCAGCCTGGCATCCAGGGCATTACGCAGATAATTGTGGGTCGGCGCATCCTGGGTGTAGCCAAAACCATATTGATCGTCGATTGCGCCACGATAAACCAGGTGATTTTCGCTATCGAGAACAAACACTTCACCCGTACTTTTCACATCGAGGGCACTGGCAATGGCAAAACTGCCCCGGCCTATTTTCACCGCTGGCGCACGCAGGTTTGCAGCATCCTTTTGCAGGCGATTCACATCGAGATGCTCATTCAAATAGATAAACGCAAAAGAAAATCCTTTGTTGGAATAATTGTGTGCCATCTTGGAGATTCTCGGCCCGTAGCGCACAGATACCGGACAATCAGGATCCCTTACGACAATAACTGTCCCCATATCCCCGGTCAGTTTGTAAAGTGAAGTAGCCTGGCCGTAAAGCTGAAAAAAGGGCACATCTTCAATTTTCCTGCCGATACCTGCCTCTTCCGGCTCGACGGTCTCTACACCGGGCCAGCGCGTTGCTTTGGCAGGATCAAAGGGTTCCAGCGCTTCGGCGTTTGTCACCGGCACAAGGAGCGCTGCCAACAGGGTGATGATCATTGCTTTCATGGTTTTGTCATCCACAACAGTTGTCATGTAGAGATAGACCGGCAACAGAAAGATTCCATTACAAGCCCAGCTCCCGCCAGCACTTCCGGATACGTTTTATTGACACGGGATAGGCAGTCTTCAGTTCCTGTGCGAACAGCGATACGCGAAGCTCCTCCAGCATCCAGCGGATTTCTTCCAGCCGCAGATCTGTCACACCTTTTTCATTCGCCGCCTGCCAGCGCTGTAACCAGTCACCATGTACGGCCTGCAACTCGTTGAGACGCTGTTGATCACGCAAGGCACCCCCGCTACATAGCTTTTCCAAACGGCTATCCAATGCCTTCAGGTAACGCGGATAGCGCAAGAGTTGCTGCCAGGGGATCTGTTGCAGAAACCCCTGAAAGACCAGCCTGTCCAGCTGGCCCTGCATGTCCTGGGTGGATGCCAACCAGTTGATCTGGGTGATGCCGGAGAGGGTTTTTCTCACCTGCTGATAGCGTTGCAGTATTTCTCCTGCCAGCTTGCAAACCTCACCGGCATGAACCGGCATCTCCCCGCGATGGTGCTGTAGCCGCGCCTCGAAGCTTTGCGGATCACGTATATCCGGGCGACCCAACAGGAAGGTTCTGTCGATGATCAATGACAGCAGCTCGGATTCAAGATCCTGTTTCCCTTTGACTGAAACACTAAGCGGCGGCTGCACAGCCCTGGCGTACTGCAATCGCATTTGCTGCAATCCCGGCAGTTGCTTGCGTAGCTGGCGAATGTCTTTGGGCATGGCCAGCATCAACAGGCGTCTCAGGCCCGCTCTATGTGCATTGCTGGCTTCAACCCCGGAACCCAACACGTCGATGGCAACACTGTCGCCTTCGTCCACCAGTGCAGGATACGCGGTGAGTTTGATGCCGTGATTGCTGGTTTCAACCTGTTCAGGCAGCTGGCCGAAATCCCAGCGGCTGATGCCTTTTCTGATCAGATCGTGCGTACCCGCTTCCTGTGTGTCCTTTTCTGCATCGTCCGCATAGTGTTTTTGCAATTCCAGCAGATCACGACCCGTGGCCAGGGTCTTCCCCTCATGGTCGATTACCCGAACACGCATGCGCAAATAGTCTGGCAGTGCGCTGGTATGCCAGGCGTTTTCAGGCACATAGGTGCCGCCGGACAACTGCTTGAGCACCTGAGCGAGCGCCTGAACCAGGGGCGTGTCACCAACCTGTAGTTGCTGAAGCGCTCGGCGGGCATAGTCCGGCACTGGTACGAACTGCTTGCGCAGTGATTTGGGCAGCCCCTTGATCAGGGTGACCAGCTTCTCTTCCAGCAGTCCGGGCACCAGCCAGTCCAGCCGTCCTGGACTGATCTGCTTCAGTACGCTCGCAGGCACCACCAGGGTGACCCCATCGGCTTCATGGCCAGGCTCGAAATGGTATTCCACCGGCAGATACATGCCGTTGATATCCAGTTCCCTGGGGAACTGGGCTTCGGCACTGGCATCCGTTTCTCTGGCCATGACATCTTCCAGCTCCATGTGCAGCAGACGGGGCTGCTTTTTGCTGGCCTTGCGCAGCCACTGCTCCAGTTGCGCCCTGCTGTAGATGCCTTCGGGAATGCGCTGGTCATAGAAGGCGTACATACGTTCCTCATCCACCAGCAGATCCAGCCGCCGGGTGCGGGCTTCCATGCCCTGTACGTATTCAATCAGTTCAAGGTTGTGCCGCCAGAAAGGCGCACGGCTGTGAAAGTCGCCCTGCACCAGCCCAAAGCGGATGAAGATCTCCCGCGACTGTTTTGGGTCGATGGGCCCGAAGTTGATACGGCGTCTGGGCACCAGCACCACACCAAACAGCGTGACCTTTTCATAGGCCCCCACTTGTCCACGCTTGGACTGCCAGTGTGGCTCAGAATAGCTGTGTTTGACCAAGTGCCCGGCCAGAGATTCTATCCACTCCGGCTGTACTCTCGCGCAAACTCTTGCGTACAACTTGGTCGTTTCCACCAACTCGGCAGCTACCAGCCATTTGGGATTGTTGCCGAACAAAGCAGAACCGGGAAACAGGTGAAACTGGCTGTTGCGCGCACCCAGGTAGCCTTTGCCCTTGCCTGTTTGTTTGAATCCGATGTGGCTCAGCAGTCCGGACAGTATGGCGCGATGGATGGTTTCGTAGCCGGGGAATTCCTTGTTGTCCCTATACCCCATGTCGTGCATTTGGGCGCGCAGCTGACGGTGAATATCATGCCATTCCAGAATTCTCGTATAGGAGAGGAAATATTCCCGGCACAGGCGGCGGAACTTGCGCTGGGTCAGGTGGCGGCGTTTCTCCTCCACGAATTTCCACAGTTCCAGAAAGCCCAGAAAGTCCGATTCTTCATTGATGAACAGGGCATGGGCTTCATCGGCCTGCTGGCGCTTGTCCATGGGGCGATCACGCGGGTCCTGCACCGACAACGCCGCGGCGATCACCAGTACTTCCCGCAGGGCATGAGAATGCGCTGCCTCCAGCAACATACGTGCGATGCGCGGGTCCACCGGCAGGCGCGCCAACTTGAGTCCCAGCCTGGTGATCTTGCCCAGGCCATCCACTGCGCCGATTTCCTCCAGCACCCGGTAGCCATCCTTTATCTGGCGGCTGTCCGGTGGGTCAATGAATGGAAAGCGCTCGATATCCCCGAATCCCAGCATTTTCATCTGCAGGATCACCGAGGCCAGGTTGGTGCGCTGGATCTCCGGCTGGGTGAACTCCGGCCGGGACAGGTAGTCTTCTTCGGAATACAGGCGTATGCAGATGCCTTCCGCCACCCGCCCGCAGCGCCCCTTGCGCTGATCGGCGCTGGCTCGGGATATCCGCTCGATGGGCAGACGCTGAATCTTGCTGCGGTGGCTGTAGCGGCTGATGCGGGCAAACCCCGTATCGATGACATGGCGAATGCCGGGCACGGTCAGAGAAGTCTCTGCCACATTGGTCGCCAACACGATACGCCGTTGTCCAGAGGGCTTGAAGATGCGTCCCTGGTCTGCCGGGCTGAGGCGTGCATACAAAGGCAGTACTTCGGTCACCTGCAGGCGATGGCGGTGCAGATGCTCGGCGGTTTCGCGTATTTCCCGCTCACCCGACAGAAAGACCAGGATATCCCCCCGGTCTTCTTTCGACAGTTCGTCAACGGCGTCCAGTATTGCTTGCTGGGTGGCATCGCCTCGCTCGCCACCATCTTCATCGGCTTCGGGCGGTGCATAACGCACTTCCACGGGATAAATGCGCCCGGATACCTCGATTACCGGCGCATCGTCGAAGTGTTTCGAAAATTTCTGCGGGTCGATGGTGGCCGAAGTGACGATCAGCTTGAGATCCCGGCGCTTTCGCAACAACTGCTTGAGATAGCCCAGCAGAAAATCGATGTTCAGACTGCGCTCATGAGCCTCGTCGAGGATGATGGTGTCGTATTCGTTGAGGAATTTGTCCTGCTGAATTTCCGCCAGCAACATGCCATCGGTCAGCAGCTTGATATGAGTGGCCGGGCTGACTCGGTCATGAAAACGCACCTTGTAACCTACCGCCGTGCCCAGTTCACAACCCAGTTCCGAGGAAATGCGGCTGGCCAGGCTGCGGGCGGCGATACGCCGGGGCTGGGTATGAGCGATGCGGCCAAACACGCCCTGCCCCACGTCCAGGCAGATCTTGGGCAGCTGCGTGGATTTGCCAGAACCCGTCTCGCCACAGAGTATGAACACCTGGTGGTTGTTGATCAGTTCGCAGATTTCATCCAGCCGGACGGTAATCGGCAGCTCGGGCGGGTATTCCGGTATCGGCAACGCCTGCCTGCGGTCCTGTGCCCCGGCGATGGACTTGCGAACACGCTGCTCCACATCTTCCAGCACCGCGGGGTCGACAGGCCTGCCCTGCTGTATCTGCCGGGACAGATTTTGCAACTGACGGCGCAGCCGATGCCGGTCTTTGAGAAGACACTGGTCGATCTGCTTTTTCAGGTTGTTGACAGCGGCTGGCACTTGATCAGAGATTCCGATGGAAAAGTGGGTGGATTCTACCCTGAATCCGGCCTGCTATACTCTCCCGGATGAAACCCGGGCGACTGAAATCCGTACTGCTGGCTATCCTGCTCGCAACATCGACGGCGTGTGCAGGTGCACGGGGTGCTCTGGAGCAGATCATGGACATGCCGGCCGCCAGCCTGCTGCTGGAGGACAGCGGCAAAGTCCTCGTTGCTCACAACCCCGACACGGGCCGCATCCCCGCTTCCACCCTGAAAATACTTACCGCCTGGCTGGCCATCAGGCACTGGGGGTTGGATCACCATTTCAGCACAGACTTCTACCTGGATGACCAACAAACCCTGTGGGTAAAAGGCTATGGCGACCCCATGCTGGTATCTGAAGAAATCGAGACTATCGCCGGCAGACTCCGCCAAACCGGTTTGCACAGCGTCAACGGCATACGGGTAGACAGCAGCTATTTTGCAGACAGGCTGAATGTCGACGGGCGCTCGCAAAGCAATAATCCCTATGATGCCCCGGTAGCGGCTCTGGCGGCCAATTTCAATACCCTATATATAAGGAAGACGGCCAACGGATTGTCCTCCGCAGAACCCCAAACCCCGTTGACAGCAGTGGCGAGGCGTGTCGCCAAAAAACTGAACAACGGGAAGCAGCGGGTCAATATCAAAAATGCCCGGCTAAGCGCACGCTACTTTGGTGAATTGTTACGTGCCAAGCTGCGAACGCAGGGTATAGTGGTGAATGGCGACATCAGCAATCAGGCCGTTCCCGACCATCTGGCACCGTATTATCATCATAGGAACACCCGCTCGCTGGGGGATGTGCTGCGTGCCATGTTGCGCTATTCCACCAACTTCATCGCCAACCAGCTATTTCTCATGCTGGGTGCAGAAGCCAATGGGGCGCCTGCTGACCTTAGCAAGGCGCAGGCGTATGCTCTTAAACAGATAGAGGCGGACTTTCGCTGGACACACTTCAGCATGGTTGAAGGCTCGGGCCTGTCGAGGGCAAACCGCATCAGTGCCCGGCAGATGACCGAACTGCTGGAGCGCTTCCGACCCTACAAAGCCCTGTTGCCGTCTGCGGAGCCCGGCATTCTGGCCAAGACCGGCACGCTCACGGGCATCAGCTGCTATGCCGGATATATCGAAAACCGGCCCTTTGCCCTGTTCATCAATCAGCCAGTGCCCTATGGCCTGCGCAGGCAGGCAACAGAGGAATTGCGCCGGATGGCCGGTGGCGGCTCAGCACCAGTCCGGTAGATCCACCTCCCGTTCCAGCAGCTCTTGGATATTTGCAGCAATGGCCCGGTAACCCACGTTGCCATACAGGCGTTGACGGCCTTCGTTCATGATCCATGTCGGGCTGCCCTCGATCATGCGGTTGCGATGCTCGTCCATGTCCAGTGCCAGGGCCGCATAGGCATTGCCGTTACCGATCTCTCCATCCACCTTGTCCAGCGGAATGTCCAGCGCTTCGAGATGTTGATGTAATACGTCTTCAGCCGCAATATTCTGCACCTCGCTGAAAAATGCCAAGCGCAGCTGCCACACCAGTTCCTCGAACAGACTGCGCGATGCGTTTGTCATCGGGGGTAGCTCCCCCTGTCCTTCGAGCAGTTGAACCGCCTTTAGCGTCAGATGCACGGGCATGGAAGATGCGGGAATATTGCGCGTCCATATTTCGGGGTGGATATCCACATGGGGGAAATGTTGCCGCAATCCCAGAACATGGGCCGAATAGCCTTGGTATCCGCCGTCTTCATATCCCTGAGCAATCCGCACTTCGTTATTGCCGAACAAGGTGATGAAGTGGTGCCTGATCTCGATCCTGTCACCAAACTCCTGTGACAGTTCATCCAGCTTGATCTGGGCGAAATAGGCCCAGACACACAGCATGTCTGTGTAATAGTCCACAACCAGTTTGTCCGGCATCCCCTTTCCCCGATTATTTGCAGTGATTTTCAAAGTTTACATGCTAATATTGGCATCGTCAGCACATCTCTAATCAATGGAGGAGAAACATGGGAACCGGCGCTATAGTCACTATCGTTATCCTGGTGGTCGTTTTGGGACTGATCATGTATGTCATCGGCATATACAACAAACTGGTCACCCTGAAGAACCGCTACAAGAATGCCTTTGCCCAGATCGAGGTTCAGCTCAAGCGTCGCTATGACCTGATCCCCAATCTGATGGAAACGGCCAAGGCCTACATGAAGCACGAGCGGGAAACCCTGGAAGCCGTCATCAATGCACGGAATGCAGCGGCAAATGCCTTGGGCAAGGCCGCTTCCGATCCCGGTAATGCCGAGGCCATGAGCGCTTTGGCAGGCAGTGAGCAGGCGCTCGCCGGCGCCATGAGTCGCTTCAATATGGTGATGGAGGCCTACCCCGATTTGAAGGCCAACCAGAACATGATGCAACTCAGCGAGGAACTCACTACCACCGAGAACAAGATCGCCTTTGCACGCCAGTCCTTCAACGATTCTGTCATGCAGTACAACACTTACCGGCAGTCTTTCCCACCTGTGGTCTTTGCAGCCATGTTTGGTCACCCCACCGACGCCAGCCTGCTGGAATTCGAGGACAGCGCCGAAATTCAGGCGGCACCCAAGGTCTCCTTCTGAGCTGAACCCGCATGGATTTCTTTTCCGCCCAGGACGATGCCCGGCGCAAGACGCGCTGGCTCATCGTCCTTTTCATCCTGGCCGTATTGTCGCTGGTGATTCTGACCAACCTGTTCATCATGTTGTTCGCGGAATATTCCACCGACTATTACGTGCAGAACCACACGCCCATGACCTTCTGGGAGAAGTTCAACTGGGCGCGCTTCACCGGCATCGGCGCCGGCGTCACTGTGGTAATCTTTCTCGGCAGCGCCATCCGCACCATGAGCCTGCGTGGCGGTGGCAAGACCGTGGCGGAAATGATGGGTGGGCGGCTGGTATCCGGCGCGCCCAAAACAGCACTGGAGCGCCGTCTACTCAATGTGGTCGAAGAAATCGCTATCGCTTCGGGAACGCCTGTCCCCCAGGTCTATGTCATGGAGAACGAGCCTGGCATCAACGCTTTCGCCGCCGGTTATACCACCGGCGATGCCGTGGTCGCCGTTACCCAGGGAACACTGGAAAAGCTCAGCCGCAGCGAGCTACAAGGCGTCATCGCCCATGAGTTCAGCCATATCATCAACGGCGACATGCGGCTGAATATCCGCCTCATCGGCATCCTGTTCGGCATCCTCATGGTGGCCCTCATCGGACGCCTGATCTTTCGCTGGGGCACTTTCGGTGGCCGCAGCAGCAAGGAAAACAATGGTATTCCGCTGATCGTGCTGGGTCTGGGCCTGCTGGTCATGGGTTATGTGGGCGTGTTCTTCGGCAATTTGATCAAGGCATCCGTGAGCCGCCAGCGTGAATACCTCGCCGATGCATCAGCAGTACAGTTCACCCGCGATCCCGACGGCATTGCTGGTGCGCTGAAAAAAATCGGTGGCGACTCCCAGGGCGCCCTGATCATGCATCCGGATGCAGAGGAATTGAGCCATGCCTATTTCGAGGAAGGCGTACCCCATCTGTTCAGCTCTCTGTTTGCCACGCACCCGCCTCTGGACAAGCGTATACGCAAGATCCAGCCCGGTTGGGACGGTAAGTTTTTGGTGCCTGAACCGGCTTCCCAGGCCGATGTACAGCGTGAGGAAGATCAGCGGGAAGAACCCCGTATCTCGCCTAAAGATATGGCGCTGGGTGGCGTTATTCTGAGCAGCGTTCTGGACAATATCGGCAAAGCGGGCTCGCCAGACGCCGGCAACATGGATGAAGCACAGCGTCTGCTGGAGTACCTCCCCGGTGAATTACACGAGGCTGCCGCCGAGCCTTATGGCGCCCGTGCGCTCATCTATGCACTGTTGTTGAATGATGAACGCGCCGTTCTGGAAAAACAGATGTGGCATCTGCAGGACAAGGCGGATACCGGCGTCGCCATGTTCACCGAAAGATACATGACGACCGTGAAGCAACTGGCGCCCAAGGCGCACCTGGTGCTGGTCGATCTCGCCATGCCCGCGCTGCGCCAATTGTCCGCAGAACAATATCATCTGTTCAAGGACAACCTGCAAGTGCTCATCGACATGGACGGCCAGATCACGCCTTTCGAGTGGTCCTTGCAGAAAATTATCATGCACAACTTGGAAGCCCACTTCGAGCACAAGATTTCTCGTATCGGGCGCTACAAGCACATATCTCGCCTCAGCCCGGAAATCAGCACCATGCTCAGTTATCTGGTGCACAACAGCCATGAGACAGAAAGCGAAGCCAAGCACGCCTTCAACGCCGCCGTGCGGGTGCTGGAAATGGAAGGGCTGCGGCTGCAGAAAAAACAGGAACTTGATCTGAAGCAGCTGGACAAGGCCATGCACAAGCTCAATCAGCTCAAACCCCTGCTAAAGCCCCAGCTGCTCAAGGCAAGTGCGGCGAGCGTGGCGGCCGATGGCGAGATAACTGCCACCGAGCTGGAACTGCTGCGCGCCTTTTCCTCCCTGCTGGATTGCCCTCTGCCTCCCCTGCCAGACATCTGAAGTATGACCGACGAGCGCCGTGCGCTGTTCTATGCACTGGCAGCCGTGCTGCTCTGGTCCACCGTGGCTTCGGCCTTTAAGCTAACCCTGCGCTACCTTTCACCTGTGCAACTGTTGTTCTGGGCCAGCCTGTTTTCTGTGTGTATTCTCGGGCTGATGCTCACACTGCAGGGCAAATGGAGAGAGTTGTTGTGGATGCCTCCCGCGCCCCTGCTACGCCTGGGATTGCCAGGATTGCTCACCCCCTGGCTGTACTATTTAGTGCTGTTCAAGGCCTATGAGCTGCTGCCAGCCCAGGAAGCACAGCCGCTGAACTACAGCTGGGCCATCACCCTGTCCCTGCTGGCTGTGCCTGTTCTCGGACACAAGCTGCGCAGGAAGCAGCTCGCGGCAATCGCTCTGAGTTATTTTGGCGTGCTCATCATCGCTACCCGCGGCGACCCGATGAGTCTGGAATTCAGCAGTGGATTCGGTGTCTTCCTCGCGCTGGCAAGCACGTTGATCTGGGCATCCTACTGGCTATGGCAGACCTGGAGTAAAATCGATCCGGTCATCGCCCTGTTCTGCAATTTTGTCTTTGCCCTGCCCTTTATCGCGATCACCCTGTGGCTGACCGAGGGTTTTTCCCTGCCGGATCAGAAAGGCCTGGCGGGAGCGCTCTACGTGGGCATGTTCGAAATGGGCCTGACTTTCCTGTTATGGCTCAAGGCACTGCAGCTGACCAGCAGCACCGCACGTATCGCCAATCTCATTTACCTTTCACCCTTTTTGTCGCTGGTACTCATTCATCTGGTGGTGGGCGAAGACATTCTCCTTTCCAGCTATCTGGGCCTGCTGTTTATTGTGGCCGGGGTGTTATTGCAGCAACAAAACCGCACGCAGCATCAGGAATGAGGAGGAAATTCCCTGATGATCTTCTCCGGCACCTCGCCCTTGCTTACCAGAGAAGTTGCCGAGGCTTCCATCACCACCGTCACCATGACCAGGATCAGAGTCGGCATGATGGCAATACGGGTGATCACAGTTACCATGATATCGGCCATATGAGCATCTTTCATGCCAGCAGTAAGCAATTCAGCAAGCAACAGGATTGCAGCCGTAATGGCATAGCCGATCAACAACAGCTTGCAGCGCTTGAATGCCAGTCGCCAATGCGCCGCAACGAACCAGCGGGATTCACGCTGACCCCGATAGTAGATATAGGTAATCACTGCCAGGGAGAGGGCCAGCGGAATCAGCAAGCCTGTGACGCCAATCCCCAGCATAATAGTGGCTGGCGTCAGCAACAGGTGAAAAAATAAAATGTTCAGCACAAACAGATCATGTGCCCATCGCGCTGCTTTTTTATCTTTCTCAGACAATTCCATTGGCATCGGGCCTAAGTTGACTAAAAATTACATTTTAGAAACAATATCAGCGGATTGCAGTGATAAATCGCAGAAGCCAGCTTGAATTTTTAGGTATCGTCCCCATCTCCCTTGCACACCAGGCGACAGCACTCTAAACTGTACTCCCTGCGCAACAGAAGACCTGAGACAAGTAAAAGTTTCGGGGGCGACATGGCTTTCGACGCGGATAGCAAAACCTGAGGTGCATGTCGAGGA
>DTXR01000650.1 GCA_012962365.1 Chromatiaceae bacterium
AACTCCCGAACCCGAAATAACCGGAAGCCCGCCGACGCAAGACACGCTTGTTTCCTCAGAAGTTGAAGAGTCTCTCTCTGACGAAACGGCAGTTACAACGGAAACACCCGAAGAACCGGAGTCCGCTGTACCCGCAAACCAGTACGAAGTTCTGATGGATCAGGGCATGGCGTGGGATGAGTGCAAGGCTGCGGCAGTTCCTGGGCTGCCAGCCCCCTCGAATGACCTCATTGAAATAGAGGCAGACAGCGCCACAGCGTTTCCTGAGCAGGACAGCGCACAGTTCCAGGGGAATGTGATTATCCGCCACCCGAATCAGACATTGTATGCAGACGATCTGCATTACGACAACCGACGGCAGCTGATCAAGGCAGATCAGCAACTGCTGATCCAGTTGCGCGATCTGCGCCTGCTGGGCAAGCAGGCTTGGTTCGATTTGAATGAGTACAAAGGCGAGATGGCCGACGTCAGTTACCGCATCCCCAGCCGCAAGGCCAGGGGTGAAGCGGGCAAGATGGCGCTGCTGGACGAGGATCACAGCAGATTCGAAGGTATCAGCTACACCACCTGCCCGCCGGGCAACAGGGGATTCATGCTGTCCGCAGACAGCATGGAAATCGACCAGGAGAAGCAGATCGGCATTTTCAAGGCGGCCAGACTGCGCTTTCTGGGTGTGCCCGTCTTCTATGCGCCCAGCCTGACCGTTTCTCTGGATGATTCCCGCAAGAGCGGCCTGCTGGTGCCGTCCCTGGGCTACTCTTCGAAAAATGGCGCGGATATCACCACACCTTATTACTTCAACCTGGCGCCCAACTACGATGCCACCATCATGCCCCGGCTGCTCAGCAAGCGCGGCCTGCTGCTGGGGGGCGAGTTTCGCTTCCTGACGCCCCGGAACGACGGCCTGTTCTTCGGCGAAATCCTGCCGGACGACCGGGAGTCGGATAAGCACGGCACCCGTGGCGCCATTCATGCCCGCACCCACAGTAACCTGAATTTCCTTACCGAGGGCTTGAGCGCCGATGTGGACATCAACTGGGTGTCCGACGACGATTACCTGGATGACCTGGGCCGCAGTCTGGCCGTAACCAGCACCCGCCATCTGCTGAGCCGGGCAGCCCTCAACTGGCGCCTGCCGGAATGGGATGCCATCGCTGAAGTACGCGACTACAAAACCCTGGACGAGGGCATCGCGGCGGAAGACCACCCCTACAGTCTGCTGCCGCGCCTGGCTGTCAATTGGACCCGTTTTCAGGGAGCGGGCGGACTGGACTACAGCGTTGGGGTGGAGATGACCAGCTTCCATCGCGATGACAGCGTTACCGGCTCACGTTTCGACTTGCGGCCCCGCGCCTCCCTCCCCCTGCGCAATAACTGGGGGTTTCTGGAACCGGCCCTGTCAGGCCGCTATACAATCTACGAACTGGACGACCAGGTGCCGGGGCTGGACGACAAGCCGGATCGCGCCACCTGGAGCGCCAGCCTGGACGGTGGCCTGTTCTTCGATCGCAGCGTCAATTGGTTCGGGCGCGACATGACCCACACCATCGAGCCCCGGGCCTTTTATCTCTACACGCCCCATGTCAACCAGGACGATCTTCCCCTGTTCGATACCGGACTGCTGGATTACAGCTTCGACAACCTGTTCCGCGATAACAGATTCAACGGCCCTGACCGGGTGGGCGACGCCAACCAGCTGACTCTGGCGCTGACCAGCCGGGTACTTTCCGGCAACAATGGCCGGGAACTGTTGAACGCCAGCATCGGCCAGATCTACTACTTCGAAGACCGCCGGGTGACCCTGTACGACGACGACCCAACAGATACCCGCAGCTCCTCGGTCATCGCTGAGCTTTCCACCGGCATTTTCGATCACTGGCTGATGCGTGCCGGCGTGCAGGTCGATCCTCATGCCGGCACGGGCATCCAGCAGGGCCTGGCGCAGGCAAATTACCACGGCGAATCAGGAGAGCGCTTCCACGCCTCCTGGCGTCTGCGCGAGGGCGTACTGGAACAGACCGACCTGGCCGCTTACTGGCCTGTTTCGGAAAAGATCAGCCTGATCGGCCGCTGGTATTATTCCGTCGAAGAACGCCAGGACCTGGAAACCGTGGCGGGAATCGAATATGGCGACTGCTGCTGGCGCGTCCGCGCCGTTTGGCGCCGCTACCTGGACAGCGATGGCACCGAGTACAATAACACCGCGCTACTGCAGCTCGAACTCAACGGGCTGGGTAAACTGGGCAACGACATAGACAACTTCCTGGATCGAACAATATATGGTTACTGAGCAAAAAACCTTCCCACGCTTTTTCCTGTTTTCATTGCTGCTTCCTTTCCTGTTTTGCTTCACTCCCGGAGCCGCTATCGGGGAAGACGGACTCATGGATCGTATCGTCGCCATCGTGAATGACGATGTCGTGCTGGACAGCGAACTGCGGGAAGAAGAATCGGCCATCAGCAGCAAGCTCGAACAGGCAGGGGCCAGTGACATACCCCAGGATGAATTGCGCGAAAAGGCACTGGAGCGCCTCATCCTGTACAAATTGCAAATGGAGGAAGCGAAAAAACAGGGTATTTCCATAGATGACGAAACCCTGCTCGCCGCCATGAACAACATTGCCGCGCAAAATGGCCTGACGCTGGAGGAGCTTTCCGAAGTGCTGCAGAAAGAAGGCATGTCCATGGATCAGTACCGCCAGCAACTGCGCGAGGAAATCACCCTGCAGCGCCTGCGCAACCGCGAGGTGATCAGCCGTATTCAAGTCACCAAGGCGGAAGTGGACAATTACCTGGCCCACGCAGAAGAAAATCCGGGCGGGCGGGATGCCTATCGCATCCGGCACATTCTGATCCCCACCCCGGACGGGGCTTCCAGTGAAGAGATCGCCAAAGCCAGAAAACAGGCCGTGGATATCCTCCAGCGTCTGAAAAAAGGTGATAATTTTGCGTCCCTGGCGAGCCGTTATTCCGCCGGAAGACAGGCGCTGGAAGGCGGTGATCTGGGCTGGCTGGAGGCCGGACAGGTGCCCAGTCTGTTTCTTTCCGAACTCGCGGAAATGGAACGCGGCGACGTGCGCGGCCCGTACCACGCGGCCAGCGGCTTCCATATCATCAAGCTGGAAGACTACAAAGGCGGCAATCGCAACATCATCAAGCAGACCCATGCGCGCCATATCCTCATCCGCACCAATGAACTCACCTCGGATAACGACGCAAAAAACCGCCTGGAGCAACTCTACCAGCGCATCAAAGGCGGCGAGGATTTTGCGGCGCTCGCCCGGGCTCATTCAGATGACAAGGGCTCTGCCATCAAGGGTGGCGACCTCGACTGGGTGAGTCCGGGCAATCTGGTGCCCAAATTCGAAGAAGTGATGGATGCGCTTCCCATCGGCGGATTGAGCGAACCGTTCCGCACCCAGTTCGGCTGGCATATCGTGCAGGTGCTGGAGCGCCGCGATTTCGACGCCACCGATGAGGTCAAACGCAACAAAGCCAAACTGGCCCTGCGCAAACGCAAGGCCGATGAAGCCCTGCAACTCTATCTGCGTAAACTGCGCGATCAGGCTTTCGTTGAAACACGCCTGGAAGACCCGTATTGAGCATCGTCATCACGCCGGGCGAACCGGCCGGTATCGGGCCAGATCTGGTCCTGCAGGCCGCGCAAGAAGGGCTTGGCGTTGCCGCACTCGTCGTAGCAGACCCGGCCCTGCTTGCTCAGCGCGCAGCATTGCTGAAGCTCGATATCACTTTCATAGAGACAAAAACCGCACCCATCAGCCCTGCCGGCCCAGGCGCGCTCCATGTTCATCCCGTACGCCTTCCCCGTTCCTGCACACCGGGAAAGCTGGATGCCGGCAGCGCCCACTACGTGCTGGAATGCCTGCAACTGGCCGCGCAAGGCTGCCTGGATCGTGAGTACTCCGCCCTGGTCACAGGGCCGGTACACAAAGGCATCATCAACGACGCGGGCATCCCCTTCAGCGGGCATACCGAGTTCCTGGCCGAACTCAGCGACAGCTATCCCGTCATGATGCTCGCCTGCCCCGGCTTGCGGGTGGCCCTCGCCACTACCCACCTGCCACTGCGCAACGTCAGCGATGCCATCACCTCCGAGCTGCTGCTGCAGGTCATTCAGATTCTACATGCCGACTTGCAGGCAAAATTCCAGATAAACGACCCCAGGATTCTGGTGTGCGGCCTCAATCCACATGCCGGTGAA
>DTXR01000651.1 GCA_012962365.1 Chromatiaceae bacterium
ATGACCAATAAGTCAGAGGTTCCCTAGAGACCTGCCGTCAATCGCAATACGCCTTTATTACAGCCTGTGCCTCTTTGATCTTTGTCGCTTTCTCTTCTGGCGTGAAT
This sequence comes from Chromatiaceae bacterium, assembly GCA_012962365.1. Taxonomy (GTDB): domain Bacteria; phylum Pseudomonadota; class Gammaproteobacteria; order Chromatiales; family Chromatiaceae; genus Thiolapillus. Next base: position 108 of record DTXR01000651.1, read on the forward strand.
TTCACCAGCTTATTGTCCTCAGTGACAAATCCCATATCTGGTCCGGCGTTTTCCAGAACTTCCAGATTCTTTTTTCCTTTTTCACAGTATTCTTTGCGAAGTTTGGCATCCAAAGCGGGATTGCCTTTTTCCATTTCGCTCACTTTTTCTGCAGTATCTTCTGGTTTTCGTGCCGACGACGAAGCGGGTGACGGCGCGTTCACCTGTATCTCCTCACCTTTGATGCTCTCAGGTGGGGGGTTCTGCGAAAACACCACCTTACCATCCTCATCCACCCAGCGATAAACCTTGGCATCAGCCAGACCAACCAGCAACACAGCCACCAGACCTGTAATAATTATTCGTTTCACCTGGATCCTCTCTTTGAATAAGCTACTTGCTATCGAACCATAGCAAAACATAAACCCTTTTGACTACGCACAGTCGTCACAAAACCCCAAACTGATGGGCCAAATATTATCCACCTGCATCCATGAGGTATAATCAATCCAGATTCAATCATTTGGAGGAATTGTGGTGGGATACCCAAGAGACCATGATCTGCCTCACTATACTTATGAGGATTATGTGCAATGGGAAGGCCGGTGGGAACTGATTTGCGGCATTCCTTATGCCATGACACCGGCACCGGGCATACAACATCAGTCCGTCAGCAACAATATCGCCTGGTTATTAAAAGAATCACTGTCTGAATGTAAAGAGTGTCAGGCTTTGCTGCCTGTAGACTGGAAAATTGATGAAGACACTATCGTGCAACCTGACAACCTTGTCGTTTGCCACAAGGCAGATGGTGCCTACCTGAACAGAGCGCCAGCACTGATATTTGAGGTTCTTTCCAAATCAACCGCCACCAAAGACAAGAACACCAAATTCGCCCTGTATGAAAAAGAAGGCGTACGTCATTACGTTATCGCCGACCCCAAAGAGCGGCTCGCAAAAGTGTACAGCCTGCATGAAGGGAAATACATCAAAGTGACAGACGCCACCGACGAAAGCTGTGCTTTTGATCTTGGCAAGTGCGTTATAGATTTTGACTTTTCAAAAATCTGGGCGTAAATGAGCGCAACTGTAAACCTGTACCCTACCTACCCCTCTCTCCGGCCCCTCCCCAAGAAGAGAGGGAGAATGATCAATGAGTGATGTGCTGATTGCCGGCGGCGGCGTTATCGGCCTGTTGACAGCCAGGGCGTTGCATAAGGCAGGGGCGGATGTCATTCTCATCGAACGCGGCGATCTTGCCCGGGAATCCTCCTGGGCTGGCGGCGGCATCATCTCCCCCTTGTATCCCTGGCGTTACCCAGACAGCGTCACCGCATTGGCGGACGACAGTCAGCGTGTTTACCCTGAACTCTGTGATGAGCTTTACGAGCTTACCGGAATCGATCCGGAATATACGCCCAGCGGTTTGATTGTCACTGCCCCTGATGAATTCAGCCGCGCCCTGCACTGGTGCGCTCAACATCGTCATCTGCTTTATCCGCTCACTGCAGAGGGCATTGCCGAACTCGAGCCTGAACGCAAACAGCCTCCGGAACGTGCCATCTGGATGCCCGGCATCGCCCAGGTACGCAATCCGCGCCTGGTCAAGGCACTGGCCGAAGACCTGAAGCAGCGTGGCGTGCACATCAGAACACATACCCCGGCCACCGGGCTGGCATTGAGTGATGGCCACTTGCAGGGCATAAAAACGCCAACAGGCCCGATTCAGGCGGATACCACGGTGCTGGCCATGGGCGCCTGGACGGGGGAATTCAGCCGGATGCTGCCAAATCCTGCTGACATACGACCCGTTCGCGGACAAATGCTGCTCTTCCGGGGGCAGCCCGGCGTGATCCGGCATATGATGCTGGAAGAAAACCGCTATATCATTCCCCGCCGGGACGGCCGTATCCTGTTCGGCAGCACACTGGAAGAAACCGGTTTCGACAAGACCACCACCAAAATCGCACGCGAGGAACTGGCCCGGCTGGCCATACATCGTTACCCCGTATTGGATCAATACGAAATCGAACATCACTGGGCAGGATTGCGGCCGGCAGCGCCCGCAGGGATACCTTATATATGTAAACACCCGCAAATCGACAATCTGTTCATCAACGCGGGGCATTACCGAAACGGTGTGGTACTGGGGCCCGCATCTGCAAAACTGCTGGCTGATCTGGTTCTGAACAGGAAGCCCGACATCGACCCTGCCCCCTATGCGCTGGATGCACCCCGTGGCTAATGGACGCATTACCAAAGCAATCCTTATTCTGGGATTGTGGCTGCTCAGCCGGTCTATAACCGTACTTGCAGCGACGGAGATTCCAGAAGTAAAGATTGGCGTACTGAGTCACCGGGGTGACGAAGCCACCCTGCGCAACTGGTCACCCACGGCGGACTATCTTTCCCGGGTCGTGCCAGAATACCGGTTCGTCATCGTTCCCCTGGATTTTCGGGAAATCGAACCCGCTGTGAAAAACAGCACGGTGGATTTCCTGCTGGTCAACCCCGGCATCTACGTCAACATGGAGGTACGCTACCGGATTTCCCGTATCGTCACCCTGAACAATCTCATCAACGACAAAGCATCCAATGTCTTCGGCGGCGTGATCTTTACACGCAGCGACAGGAAAGACATCGACGAATTGCAAGACCTTCAGGGAAAGCGCTTTATGGCCGTAGACAAAACCTCCCTGGGAGGCTTTCAGATGGCCTGGAAAGAACTCGAAAAAATCGGCATCAACCCCTATGAAGACACCAGCGGCCTGCAGTTTGGCGGTACCCATGATGCGGTAGTGCAGGCAGTTCAGCATGGCAAGGCTGATGTCGGGACGGTACGCACGGGCATACTCGAAAACCTGACCGAAGGCGGCACTGCTGCCGTGGGGGAATTCAAAATTCTCGGTGAGAAAAAGGATGCCAGTCACCCTTTTTCCCACAGCACCCAGCTTTATCCTGAATGGCCTTTCAGCAAACTGCAGCATACGCCCGCCCAACTTGCCCGTCGCGTTGCCGTGGCCCTGCTGCAGATGTCGCCATTGGAACCCGCCGCTCAATGGGGCGAGTATGCCGGCTGGACCACGCCTCTGGAGTATCAGCCCGTCCATGACCTGCTGCGCGACCTGCATCTTCCACCCTATGATCGCCCGGAGCGTTTCACCCTCGTCGATGCCATCGAAAAATACTGGTATTGGCTTCTCGTCACCCTGGCCTTTCTACTCTTCATGCTGGTGATGGTCAGTTGGGTCGTACGCCTCAACCGCGCCCTGAAAAAGTCCAAAAGCATGCTGGAACGCCAGCACAACCTGATTCTGGATTCGGTGGCCGACGGCATCTACGGTGTGGACCTACAGGGAAATGCCACCTTCATCAACAAGGCGGTCACCGAAATCACAGGCTGGCGGGCAACAGACCTGATCGGTGCCAATCAACATCAACTCCTGCATCATACCCGTCCCGATGGCAGCCCCAACCCGGGCACGGAATGCCCCGTGTATCTTACTTTCCGTGAGGGGAAACCCCGCTATGTGGAAGAAGACCTGTTCTGGAAGCGAGATGGCAGCAGCATCCCAGTGGAATACAGCAGCACCCCAATTCGCAACGAACAAGGTGATATCGTGGGTTCGGTGGTGGTATTCCGGGACATCAGCGCACGCAAGCAGGCGGCGGAAGCCGATCGCCAGTACCAGATGGAACTGGCCCATGTGGCACGCCTGAGCACCATGGGGGAAATGGCATCCGG
>DTXR01000652.1 GCA_012962365.1 Chromatiaceae bacterium
AAGAAAAAACATCGGTATTTGGAGCGGCCTGGTGAAATATCCGGGTTAGGGCAACCCGGCGAATTGGCCAGAATAGCACGCGGATTTAAAATGCCGAACCAGGTATTTTTCGGGATTGATCCACCGGTTGTATTAGCAAGTTGAATCCGTGATAGACAACAGTGCCGGAATGGCATTCATCATGTGGCCTGTTGTGTCAGGACTGGTAATGATAGAGCTGTGGGAAATGGAGTATGGGACGGTAATATTTACGGACACACCAACAGTGTGCGGCGAGGCATACCCATCGTTGACGTATCAGGCTGATTACTGATGCGCCATATCCAGCAGCCGGTTGATCTGTGTCAAGTTGCGGTCGTATTGCCGCTGCAGCTTATCAGCTTTGCCCTGCCAGTAGAGATTGATCGCCGCCATCGCGTCCCGGTCGCTGACAGCTGCGTTGCGTAATTCCCGCTCACGCTGCTGATTGATCTGCTGGATCTGCATCAGCAGTTGCTTGTTACGCTGTTTGAGTTTGCTGGAGGCGGCATAGAGTCTATCGCGCTGCGCCTTGTTGTAGCGATGTTGCGGGGCTGAGGCGCACTTCCGCTCCACCGCCGCAGGGTCTGTCGGTATATTCAGTCTGTCCATTCCGCTCACACCTGTATGTCCCGGCATGGGCCAGGTGGCAGGAGATGAGGGCTGCAATGAGTAGTGCGTTTTTCATGAGCGCATTTTTTCAATTCCACCCTGAGCATCATCTTGATTATTTTTTCTTCTTCCGGTGTAACCCAGAGGCCGCGCATTTCTTTGCGTCCGGCGGCGGCTTGTCGTTGCCGGTACGCTCGGGTTCTTTCTCTGCTGGTAAGTGTCATTTTTCTTTTTCAGGCTCATGATTGATGCCCCCGAGGCGCGGGTGGTCGGGCCTGTCCCCTGCCGTTGAGTTAACAATACAAAGTTACGCGCAACCCGCCAACTGTGATTCGCGGTTATTTTTGATTGTTCTGCCCCTTGTTGTCCCGAACTTAACGCAGAAATTCATATCATATTGATTTTTTTGATAAAAAATTAATAACCTATCTGTCAAGTCCAGTATTGACGCAACCGAGAGGCGCCGGTCGAGCTTGTTCATGAGCGCGGTGTGCTTTCCTCTGGGCAGTGGGCTTTTGCGGCGGCCAGGGAAGGTGTTTTGCCGGCACATACGCCTTCCACTTCCAGGGTAATGTGGCTGACCCGGGGCAGTCTGGCTCTGATGTCCTGTTCGATCTCGTCGATGATGTGCTCGGCGCGGCCAATGATGACCTCCACGGCGGCGCGATCCAGAGCATACTGTTTGAGTTGCTCGCGCTGCTTTTCGTTGCTGCCCAGTTCGTGCAGCAGGTGATCCCGGGTATCGTTGATCTTCTGCTGGAGGCCATTCACCATGGCTTCTTCCTTGAGTTCGATCTCGGCCACCAGTACGGTGTTTTGTTCATCGATGATGATGGAACGGAGGTCGTGATAGCGCTCCAGCTCCGGGTGGTCCTCGACGATGTCTTGGAAAAGGTATTCCGCTTCCATGTCGCGCATGTCGGCGAGGAAGCGCATATTGATGAAGCCCAGATAGAAAGCGATGCCGCCGAGCATGATGGCGATGAGCGCAGAGAAGATGATGTCGTATTCCGCATGGCCGGTCATGGCCGTGAGGATGATGCCCAGGGCGGCCAGGGTCAGACCCAACATGGCGGCGGAGTCTTCCAGTACGATGGCCGTGAGCGTGGGATCATCGGCTTTTAGCAGATAGGCGATGGGATTTTTTTCACCCTGGGCGCGCATGCGGCTGAGGAATTCCTTCAAGGCTACGAGGAAGGAGTAGCCTTCCAGGATGAAGCCGATGCCCAGAACGCTGAGATTCAGCCACAGGGCGCTGATTTCATATCCCATGATCGAGGTGGTTTCGATGATGTGACTGTTGCCCAGTCCTTCCCAGCTGTGCCAGGCATGAGACAGGCCCAGACCGGCGCCTATGGAGAACAGGCCGATGGCGGACCATAGATTCCACAGGTATTTCTTCTGGCCATGGCCGAAGGCATAAACTGTATCTGCAGGCTTTTCGCTTTCTCTCAAACCCAGGAACAGGAAGCCCTGATTGAGTGTGTCCATGAGGCTGTGTACGGCCTCGTTGGCCATGGATGCCGACCCGCTGAGGACGCTGGCGATGAACTTGATGACAGTAACCAGTGCATTGGAAACGATGGCGGTGATCACCGCTTTCTTGGAGCTATGAGACATGGGTTTTCCTTTTCTTCTCGATTTTTCGTTCGTTGTAAATATCCATGAGGATCTTGATGGCCGACAGCAGGATGACGCCAATCACGGGATGGGGCAACAGTGACAGCAGGAAGGCACTCGCCAGCAATACCAGGTGCATGATCACGATGCGGCTGTAGGGTTCCATCATCACCTTGGCTGTACTGGTGTTGCCGGTGACACCCGTGAGCAGGTCGTTGAAGAATTGTATGCCATGGCTCAACAGCATGCCCAACAGCGCCAAAGTGATGCCACTGGTGCTGAATACAAGGGTCTCCAGCGTCTGCATATCCAGCGTTTGTTTGAGAAACAGCTCAAACAGCAGGGAGCCGTGGATGAAGATGAACAAGCCATAATGGACGGTAAAGAATCCT
>DTXR01000653.1 GCA_012962365.1 Chromatiaceae bacterium
AATGCCTGCCCATCAGGATCTTCAAAATGTGTATTCAGATCAATATCGATGGATTGATCCCACTGGACATTCTGGTCGGCTAGCGGGGTACTTACCACAGGTGCAGAGTTCGCCTTGACTTCAAAGCTCTGCAAAGGAAAGGTCTGGAATCCCTTCAACTCCCAGTCGCCGCGGAACTCATAGGAAAGAAAGTCACTGTCTACCCATACGCGCTCTTCCACCACCGGGCCAAAACCCACATTGAAGCCAGGCCATCTGAACCTGCCGGTACAAATTGATCCAACCAAGAAATCGACGCATCTTTTGCCAAATACGGTAAATCGCGGTGTTTCCAAACCGACATCCAACAAGGCCATATCGGTATAGGTGAGCCTTTCGTAGCGCTCCACATTGGTAAATTTATTTGGCAATGTCACTTCGGGGTTGATGCCAAGAGGCAACACCGCCTCGGAAGTCTTGACCTTCAATGCCTGCCCTGGCATCAATGTCACCTGGGCGCTTTTACCGGAGTCCACCGCTCTTCCATTCTCCAGAATCTCCCATTCGACTACTGCGGAAAGAACAAATTTCATCGAAAAATCAGGATCAAAGGTGAAATCCTGATGCTTGATTATCTCAACGCTCGTGGTGATGCCAAGCAGGTTGAACAGCAACTCGACCTTCTTCATCGCCTTCTTCTTGTTTACCCCAAAATATTTCTTCGCCAGCTTTTGTAGCTTGCCCAGCCCCAGCAACAGCCATTGATCCACCAGAATGTCCATTTCAGCAAAGCGGTGGGTATCACTGCCGGTGAGCACCAGCTGGTTGTCTACTGCTTCATTGGTGATATGAATAGCCGGTATGGAGAACTGGCCCGTGAATCCTGCCAGATCCTCAAAATTGATGACGAAGGTTGAAAGCAGCGGGTCGGACAAATCGAGGGTGGTACCGGGTACGCCATCCAGCAGCACGATGCGCCGCTTGCCGCTCACATCCAGATTCCAGAGCTTTTCCCGTTTGCAGTTTCTGTAAAGACAGGCTTTTGCGCTTGCATCCGTATCCAGGGACCCGGATACATAAATCCCAACTTCTGCACTGGGTGCATGACTGATGATATTGGTGCCGCTTCGGGGCACGATGGAAGTTTCGATCAGAACGGTATCTCCCGGATTGACCTGGTTCTGAGCCGGGTAGGAGATGTCAATGGAAACCGGATAACGCAGATCCACGCTCCCGCCGGCATAGCTGCCGAAAAACTCCAAACCGAAATCCCCCGCTACTTCGGTATCGAAATCTGCTCCAAACTTATAGCAACGATTTTTGAACCAATCCTTTAACTTGTTGATCACACTATTGAAAGGAACCCCATGAAGGCTTATCCCATCCAGCATGTCACCCAGTTTGTTGAACAGGCAGAACTCAACTGTTTCATCGATATTAAGGGCTGCGGAAAAATCGGTATTGGAGCGTTTGAGCAGCGCCACGCGCATGAACTCATCCTTTTCCTCCCCTACCGGTGCGTCTCCCTCGCCACGCATGGACTGGTTGTCGGTACGGAAATCAAGATCATACTGTCTGGATACAATAGCACCGTTATTCGCAACATTTGCCGGGGCACATTCAGCACCATCCGTTTCGCAGGCAGCATGGGCGGGGGAAAAGATAGAACCAAGCGTGACAATAAACAGCGCAAGAAGATAACGAGAAAGGTGGGATCGCCCTATTGGGAACGAGGGAAGAAGTCCATTATTTTTTCTGGATATTTCAGCTAAAGCAACCATTTTGCACCACGTACAGATAACCTTTCTTTTAATGGGTTAAAATTACCTAGAGTGCTGTCTGCGGGTCAAGGACTTTCCAATAGAGATGCGAACTTTTTCGGCAACTACTCACCCCCAAAAATTTCAATAAGCCAAAAAATACTTGACAGGTTTTTCCAGGGTCAAAATGCTGGTGTCGCCGGTCGTGAGTCTCTTTGCCCATAAGG
>DTXR01000654.1 GCA_012962365.1 Chromatiaceae bacterium
GAAAACCGCCTGCGCGAAGCGATGAAGGAAGACCGCGCCCGGGTACAGATCGGCCGCATCTCACGCTTCGGCCTGATGGAAATGTCACGCCAGCGCCTACGCCCTTCCCTCGGCGAATCGGCTCACCAGGTCTGCCCCCGCTGCGACGGGCAAGGACATATCCGCGACGTGGAATCCCTGGCTTTGTCCATCCTGCGTATCATCGAGGAAGAAGCGCTGAAAGAGAACACCGGTCGCGTACAGGCACAATTGCCTGTCGAGGTCGCCACTTTCCTGCTCAATGAGAAACGCCAACCGATTTCCGAGGTGGAACAACGCCACAATATCAGTGTGGTGCTCATCCCCAACAAGCACCTGGAAACACCTCACTACAGCATCGAGCGAATCCGCCGACAGGATCTGCCTGAAGACGGTGACTCCAGCTACAACATGATCGCAGAACCCGATGTTGCTGCCAGCGCCAGTCAGGAACAACAACGCAAGCGTATCGAACAGCCCGCCGTACAAAACATCAAACCTGCCGCCCGGCAGACACCACCGCCGGCATCTCCTGCGTCTGACCAAAGCACCCCCGCCAAGAAACCCGAAGGCGGCATCATCAAGCGCCTGTTTTCCATCTTCACATCGGCAGAAGAAGAACCAGTGGTGGAAGAAAACAAGAAGCCAAAGCCTGCACAAAACCGCAGCAACAACGCCAGGGGACGCAACAACAATCGGCGCCGCAACAAGTCAGACAACAGAAAAAAAGAAGACAAGCCATCTCAGCCAAAAAACAAACCACAGCAAAAAAAGACACCGCAAAAAACCAGGAAGTCTGAACAAGCCACGCCAGAGGACAAGTCCACCAAGGGACCCGAAAAGAAAGATCATGAAAACCGCAGCCCACAGAAGCGAGGCCGCCGGGGTGGTCGTGGCCGCGGCAGAGGACCAGGCACGCGCCAAAGCCAGGTTCGCCAGCAAAACGGAGCGGATGATCAGGGGATGCAGGAAGACACGCCAAAAGTTTCCAGCGAAAAAGCCCAAAAGCCTCAACCTACATCCGAATCAAAGGAAGCCAAAAAGGAAGGTGGTGAACTCAAAGTCAAGCGCACCATTTCCTCTGGCAGCCTGAAATCCAAATCATCTGTTCCCCGGTTGGATGAAGCAAAGAAAGATCAATCTGCTGCGCAAGAAGAAAAGCCTGCGACGGAGCAAACCAAGCCCGTTCAGGACAAAGCAAAGAAGGAGAACAAGAGCGCCGACACCGAAAGTACGCTTCAAGAGCAACCCAAGGAGGCATCAACCCCTGCCAGGGCTGTAGAAAGTACAGAGCCGGCCAAACCCAAGGATAAACCGAAGGCAGAACCCAAGACAGAAAAAGCAGTCGAGACCACTGGCGCTGCTGCGAGTGCAGCCACAGACTCACCTGCTCCTGCAGCGAGCAGCTCCGAAGACAAGAAAGAGAAACCCAAAGCAAAAACCACGAAGAAAAAGGTCACCAAGAAGAAAACGGCCAAGAAGAAAGTAGCTGCAAAAAAAGCCATCGATAAAACAGAAACCGCGGCTAAACAGAAGCCAGTCGCGGCTCCATCCGAAGCAGTTGAGCGGAAAAAGACAGAAACCGCCAAGGAAGCCAATGCTGCTCAACCGGATAAAGACAAAGACTGACTATTCGAAAAAAAAGAAAAGGCCGCCTTGTCTGCAAGGCGGCCTTATTTATCGCAATTTTTTCTCAGCTATCACAGATGATGCTGGCGTATGTCTGCCAGCAATCCGCTGCAAGCCTCTTCGATCATATCGAAAACCTGTTCGAAACCACGATCACCACCATAGTAGGGATCCGGAACTTCCGGCATACCGTAGTCAGGCGCGAAGTCCATGAACAGGCTTATCTTCTCTTCCGTACCAGCAGGGCAGATCTGACGCAGATTCTCCAGATTCTCATTATCCATGGCCAGAACATAATCGAAGCGGTGAAAGTCCCCCGCTTCTACCTGACGACCACGCAAATCTGATAGATCCAGGTTCCTGCTGACAGCCGTTGCCTGTGCACGGCGATCCGGCGGCGAATCGACATGATAGGCATGGGTTCCTGCCGAATCGATTTCGATCAGCTGATCCAGCCCTTCATCCTGAACCAGTTTGCGAAACACGCCATGGGCGGTGGGTGAACGGCAGATATTGCCCATGCAGACGAAAAGCACACTGACAGTAGGTTCACTCATCGATAACAGCCTCGTAACCCGCCTCCGCTACAGCAGCAATCAGTGCTGCCGAATCCGCATCACCCCTGACCACCGCACCCCCAGGCTCCAGCGTGACTTCCACTTCGCTGACGCCAGGAACGGCTTCCAGATTCTTTTTGGTATGCGCCACGCAATGACCACAGGTCATGCCATTGATGTTCAACCTGATTTCGGAAGACATGAATACACCTCGTTACTTTTCTGGTTTGAAAAAACGCAATCGATTCGCGTTGCTTACCACGGTGACTGATGACAGTGCCATGGCCGCACTGGCAAACATGGGCTCCAGCATCCAGCCGGTAAGCGGGTACAACACCCCGGCCGCCAGCGGAATGCCCGTGACATTATAAATGAAGGCACCAAACAGGTTCTGCTTGATGTTGCGCAGTGTTGCGGTGGATATGGCAATTGCTGTACTGACATTGTGCAGGGAATCACCGGCGAGTGTGATGTCCGCGTTGTCGATGGCCACGTCCGTACCACTGCCGATAGCAAAACTGGTATCCGCCTGAGCCAGGGCCGGGGCATCGTTCACGCCATCACCTACCATGCCGACCTTGTGACCCTGGCGTTGAAGATCCCTGACCACGTTCAGCTTGTCTTCGGGCATGACTTCACTGTGAACCTCGGAAATGCCCAGCTGCGCAGCCACCGCCCTGGCAGTGACTTCGTTGTCTCCGGTACACATCACCAGGGTGATATCACGCTTTTGCAATGCCTTGACCGCATGGGGCGTGTCTTCCCGAATGGGATCCTTTAGCACCAGCAGGCCACTCAATTCCCCGGCAGTACCCAGCCAGATGGGCGTGCCACCCTGTACAGCCTCCTGTTCGGCGATGCGCTGTAATTCATCCGGAATATCGATACCCGCATCCTGCAAAAAACGTCGGTTGCCAAGCACAGCGAGATCTCCATTGATCTTTGCCTGAATACCTCGCCCTGATACCGCCAGAAAGTCTTCCACATCCTGCAAAACCAACCCCTTCTTACTGGCAGCCTTGTTGATTGCTTCCGCCAGTGGATGTTCGGACTGACTCTCGAGACTGGCCGCCAGACTCAGCAACCCTTCCTCATTCGACCCTCTATGGGGATGGATACTCGTCACTTCCGGACGCCCCTGGGTCAGGGTGCCTGTCTTGTCCACCACCAGATGCGTGAGACTGGAAGCACTCTGTAGCGCCTCGCTGTTACGGATCAGGATGTTCAGTTGTGCAGCCCTGCCTGTTCCCATCATGATGGCGATGGGTGTCGCCAGGCCCAAAGCGCAGGGGCAGGCAATAACCAGTACCGCAATACCGGCAGTAAGTGCATAGGCAAGTGTCGGCTCAGGCCCCACAAAATACCAGACAATAAATGCGGTGATGGCAATGAGGATAACAATAGGCACAAACACCGCTGATACCCTGTCCACCAGGCGCGCAATCGCGGGTTTACTCAACTGCGCCTTCTTCACCATCTCGATGATATGGGACAAGGTGGTTTCACCCGCCGGCTTGCTGACCGTCAGCACAAAGCTGCCATTGAGGTTGCGGGTACCGCCAATGACCTGATCACCGGGCTTTTTCTCCACCGGGATAGGCTCGCCAGTGAGCATGGCCTCATCCACGCTGGAGCTGCCCTCGGTAACCTCACCATCAATGGGAACCGTTTCTCCCGGGCGCACCCGCAGCTGATCGCCAGGACGCAACAGGGAAACCGGCAACGTCACTTCCTCTCCATCCATGATCAGTTTTGCCGTTTTTGGCGCCAGTTTTAACAACGAACCGATGGCTTCACTGGTGGTACGTTTGGCGCGAATTTCCAGGGCATGCCCCAATTGCAAAAAGGCCAGAATCAATACCGCCGCATCCAGATACAATTTGGGATCACCGGGGATGAAATCCGGTTTGATGATGAAAATCACCGATGACAGCCAGGCAGCAGAAGTACCCAATGCCACCAGGGTGTCCATGTTGGCGGACAGATGACGAGCCTGCTTGATAGCGGTGCTGTAATAATTGCGCCCGCTATACCACATGGTCAGGAGGACGATGATCGCGATTCCGGCCCAAATCACCTGGCCACTGACACCCAGTGCCGTCTGTTCTGCTCTCAGTTGTGGTAACAGGCCGCTGAACTCCCCGGCAATGAGCAAGCCACCTACCAAACCAGCTACCAGGGCACGACGCCAGGAGCGGCGTATTTCCTGCTGCGCGCTCCTGGCCTGAGCCACATAGGGATCAACAAACTGTTCTTCCACCGACGCCTGAACGCCCTTCTTCCGCAGCCACAGCACCAGCTTTGCTGGATGAGTGGCGCTCTTGACAACAACAACCGGCCATTGCGCATCCAGTATCTCCACTGCAGGATCTGCATCCTGGAGCCGTTGCAAAACCTCGTTCTCCGTCAGCTTGTCGTCAGCTAACACGAGTCGAAACTCGTGGGTGGAGGTGGGCTTTTCCTGCAAGCTGGCGGCATAGCCCTGATCAATGACGGCATCGATCACAGCCCGGGGATCACCACCATGAACAATGGCATTTTTTTCCAGCAGACTGACCGCGACATCCCGCACGCCAGGCACCGCTCGGATGGCTTTTTCCACGGTTGCCACACAACTGGAGCAGGTCATGTCTTCAATGGCCAGTTCATAAGCATCGTCCCGCGCTGGCCCGGCCTGCAGTTTGGCCGGATAACCCTGATCCACAATGGCGTCGACGACCGCCTGGGGATCGCCGCCCACCACTTGCGCGGTCTGGTTTACCAGATCCACAGCGGCCTCCTGCACCCCATCCACGGCAAGAATGGCTTTTTCTACCCGACCTACACAGCTGGTGCAGGTCATATCGCTCACCGACAGGGTGTAGGCATTGGACAGTGATGCGGGTGTATCGGCGTTCGCTGACGCCTCAGGCAAAGGACAGCTTTCGGGAATGTCAGGCACAGGGGCTGCCTCATAACCGGCCATGCCAATCGCCTCTATGACTCCATGAGGCCGCCCCCCGTAAACCTTGATCGTACCGGCATCCAGGTCCACTGCAGCATGGGTGACGCCTGCTACCGATTGTGCCGCGTTTTCCACGCGACGCGCACAGTGGCTACAGGTCATACCCTTTACTGCCAACAGATAGGCTTTGGGAATGGAAACTTCTTCAACTTGCATTGGTTGTAACCTTCAGGAATAAACAACCTTCGACCAGATCACCTGGCCGAAGGTTCTACGTGTACTATCTACTTTTAGCGGCTGGCAAAAATCCCCATCTTTCCGGTATCCGTGAAGCTGATGATGTCATAGGGATCCTTGCGGAAACCTTCCATACCCGGCGATCCCATGGGCATGCCCGGCACGGCGACGCCAGCAATCTGTGGCTTCTCCTCCAGCAAGCGCATGACCACATCGGCTGGCACATGACCTTCCACAATGTAACCATCCACCTTGGCGGTATGGCAGGAGCGTAATCGCCGCGGCACACCCAGCTTGTCTTTCACAGGCGTCACATTGTATTGTTCATGCACTTCCACTGTGAAGCCATTTTTTCGCATATGGGAAACCCATTTCTTGCAGCATCCACAGGTTGGGCTTTTATATACCACGATCTCAGCCGCTGCTACTTTCCCGGGGATCAGCATGAATGCTCCGACCAAAAAGGCAGCACCCATAAACACCGATAATGCAACAGCAGCATAGTGGCTACGTTTCTTTGTTTTTTGCTTGATCATTTTCATCTCCTGTTCAAAACCATAAACGGAAGCCGGCGACCAATTGCACATCACTACTTTCACCACCTTCAGCCTTTGCGTAGTCAGCTGTATTGCCAAATTTTCGCCACCAGTTGACGCCGATATAGGGCGCAAATTCACGCACGATCTCATAGCGCAGGCGCAGACCGGCTTCCATATCTGACAAGCCGGAACCGATGCCTACTGCTTCGTCATCCTTACTGTAGAAATTCATCTCAAGTTCGGGTGACAGAATCAGCTTTTGGGTGAACATATATTCATATTCCACAGCCAGGCCGGCTGCCAGGCGACCGGATTCCCCGGCGTAGACTGTTGCATCCACCTCAAACAGATAGGGCGCCAGACCTTTTACACCCAAGGCAGCCCAGTCACGGCTGGGTGTGGGACGAAAATCATGCCGCCACCCGACTTGCAAATCCCAGAAAGGCGCAATCGCCCGACTGTACAGCACTTCCACATCACCTTCCTCTACCTCATTGTTGATCTGCTCTCCCTCGGTCTTGATCCATAGCTTGTTCAGGTCCTTGCCCGCCCAGGCCTGGGCATCCCAAACCAGTGCCGTGCCATCATCAGCATCTCGCAACTCGAGTTTGTCCACCTTGAGCATGAACAGGAAAGGATCATCATTCATACCGCCCGCTACAGCACTTCCACTCATAGTCAGCGCCAGCATCATCAAATTGATTTTTTTCATTTCACTTCTCCTCAGCTAACCTGTACTTCACGGAACATGCCCAACATGTGATACAACAGATGGCAGTGGTAAGCCCATCCTCCTTCGGCATCCACCGTTACCCGATAGCTGATTCGCGAACCGGGTTGCACAATGACCGTGTGTTTGCGTGGAATGAAATCGTTGTCACCGGTCTCCAGGTCGCTCCACATGCC
>DTXR01000655.1 GCA_012962365.1 Chromatiaceae bacterium
CTATGACGGCGACATCACCCGCAAGCGCAAACTGCTGGAGAAACAGAAGGCCGGCAAGAAACGCATGAAACAGGTCGGGCGTGTAGAGATACCCCAGGAAGCCTTTTTGGCGGTACTCAATGTGGGGAAGGACAAATGACTCCTGTTTGGAGCTAGAAAACCTATGAAAGAAGAAAAAACAACATCTGTTTATGAATACGCCGTGCTCATCGTTATGGCAGGGGCATTCATCTGGCTACTGTCTGCCTTTGGAATAGAACCCGCATTGGCTTTTGCCACGTTGGCTTCCGGTCTGATCTGGGGGCTGTATCTGCTGTTTGGAAAAAAGAAGGCGCCGAAGGACGGGGAAGAAAGTGCGCCCAAAGAACCGTTGATGGTGGATTACGCCCGCTCGTTTTTCCCCATCTTCCTGTTTGTGCTGCTGCTGCGGGCATTTGTGGTGGAACCCTTCCGCATTCCCTCGGGTTCCATGATGCCCACCCTGCTGGTCGGTGACTTCATCCTAGTCAATAAATATGCCTATGGCTTGCGGGCACCGGTTACCAAGAACAAGTTGGTCGATGTCGGTGAGCCGGCGCGTGGCGATGTGGTGGTGTTTCGTTATCCCAGTGATCCGAAGCTGGATTATATAAAGCGGTTGGTGGGTTTGCCTGGCGACCGCATCGCCTATAGAAACAAGGTGCTGTATGTCAATGGCAAGCCCATGGCGCAGAGCAAGGTGGGTATCTATGAAGCAGTTGGCTCTGGCGCAAGAATGCGCGGCACCTGGGAGTTGAAAGAAGATTTGGAAGGCATTCGGCATTCCATCCTGATCAACCCTCGTGTGCCGGATTTCGGCCCTGGCTGCCAAGTGCTTGCCCGGGGTGAAATTACCGTGCCCCAAGGGCATTATTTTATGATGGGAGATAACCGTGACAACAGTAATGACAGTCGTTGCTGGGGATTCGTGCCGGAACAGAATTTGGTTGGAAAAGCCTTTGTGATATGGTTGAGCCTGGATTGGAACCGCTCCGGTATATTTGATTGGTCACGCATTGGCGAAGTTATAGAGTAAAGGGAGAACAACGAACATGCAGTATCTGAAGAAAACGCAAAAGGGGCTGAGCATTACCAGCTGGATCATGGCGATTGCCATCGTTTTGTTTTTCGTGTTGCTCGGTGTGAGAATGATACCCAGTTACATGGAATTTCACTCCATGAGCACGATTCTGGAAAGTATCAAGGAAGATCCTAAGTACCGGACAGTGCCACCCAAACAATTGCGTAAGATATTCAATCGCCGCATCAATATCAACAGTATCTATGATTTCGATCAAAAGAGCCTGAAGATTGACCGCAGCAAGGGCAAGACCAGCATGGTGCTGGATTACGAGATACGCAAGCCCGTCGCCGGAAATGTGGAAGTGGTCATGAGTTTCCACAAAGAGGTGGACTGGAAGTAGTTCAGGCATCCAGGTGGCAGATCTCAAAAGATTGCAGCGCAGACTGGGGCATGAGTTCAAAGATGAACCATTGCTTGTTCAATCCCTGACACATCGCAGCGCCGGTTCACGAAACAACGAACGACTGGAATTTCTGGGCGATGCCATCCTGGGGTTTGAGATCGCCGAAAATCTGTGTCGCCAACATCCCAATGCCAGCGAAGGTGAACTCAGCAGGGCCCGGGCGCAACTTGTAAAGCGGGAAACCCTTGCCGATGTGGCCAGGAAACTGGAACTGGGAGAATACCTGATATTGGGCACCGGTGAGCTGCGCAGTGGCGGCCAGACCAGGGATTCGATCCTATCCGATGCGGTGGAAGCGATTATCGCTGCCGTCTTCA
>DTXR01000656.1 GCA_012962365.1 Chromatiaceae bacterium
TTCAAGACGATCGTTTCTTAAAAGAACTGCTACTATTGGGGCTTTAGCTGGTTTTCCTACAGTAATTTCTAGTGCTGTATTAGGTAGAAATGGAATCACTCCTCCAAGTGAAAGAGTAAACATTGGACTAATTGGATGCGGTAATCGCTCAGGTGTTGCAATTAAATATAAGGATTTTCATAAATCACATGTTGTTGCAGTTTGTGATCCTATAAGAGAAAGACGCTTAAAAAGAAAAGCAGAGTTTGATAATTGTGATGACTATAATGATTTTCGTGACTCTCTCGATAAGCTGACATTGAACGATGCATCGTTACATTATGAGCCGGAGAATTCGTCAGCATTAGGGCTCGGTTTTCGTATCGGCTTTCTTGGCATGTTGCACATGGAAATCATACAGGAACGGCTGGAGCGGGAATATGACCTGGATTTGATCGCCACCGCGCCCAGCGTGCGTTATGAAGTGGTGATGGCTCATACCGGCGAAGTGCGCATTATTGACAGCCCGGCCGATCTGCCCGATCCCTCGACCATTGAGGAGGTGCGGGAGCCGTGGATGGACGTGCAGATTTTCATGCCGGATGAGTATTATGGCGTCATCATGGATTTGGCAGTGAAGCGGCGCGGCCAGTTGACGGGGCAGGAGTATCCGGCGCCGGGCCGGGTGGTGTTGCGCTTTGATTTACCGCTATCCGAGATCATTGTGGATTTTTACGACAAGTTGAAGAGCGGCACACGCGGTTACGCTTCCATGGATTATGAGTTTAAGGAGTACCGCGCTTCCGATTTGGTGAAGCTGGACGTGCTGGTGAACAAGGTTCCTGTAGACGCTCTGGCAATGATTGTCCACCGGGACGAGGCGTATCACCGGGGGCAGAAAATTGTCTCCGCCCTGAAGAAGAAGATTCCGCGGCAGATGTTTGAAGTGCCGATTCAGGCGGCCGTGGGCAACAAGGTTCTCAGCCGGGCCAATGTGAAGGCGCTGCGCAAGGACGTGCTGGCCAAATGTTACGGCGGCGACGTTTCCCGCAAGCGTAAATTGCTGGAAAAGCAAAAGAAGGGCAA
>DTXR01000657.1 GCA_012962365.1 Chromatiaceae bacterium
CGGAGCGCATCTGGCAGGAGCTGCACCACGCACTGCGCTCGCCATCGCCACGGCGATTCATCGAAGTGCTGAGGGACCTGAACGCATTACAGGAAATTCTGCCGGAAGTGGAAGCCCTGTTCGGCATCCCCCAGCCGGAAAAATATCACCCGGAAATCGACACCGGCGTACATGTACTCATGGCACTGGATAGGGCAGCGCAGTTGACCGAAGACCCCCTGGTGCGCTTTGCCGTGCTGGTGCACGACCTGGGCAAGGCCATGACACCGGTGGAATACTGGCCCAGCCACCGGGGGCATGAAGCCCTGGGGGTTCCCCTGGTGGATCGGGTCTGCCGTCGCCTGCGCATCCCTGAGCGCTACCGGAAACTGGCGCGAAAGACCGCTCGTTACCATCTCCTGGTGCATCTGGCCTTCGAACTGAAGCCCAAGACACTCGCGAAACTTCTCGACGACCTGGATACCTGGCGCAACCCGGATGACTTCGATCGTTTCCTGCTGGCCTGCCAAGCAGATGCACAGGGACGAAAAGGGCTGCAAAACCAACCCTATCCCCAGGCCGATTTCCTGCACAAGATCTACAGCCTGACCAAAGATATATCGGCGAAATACATACCCGGAAACATAACGGGACAAGACATTGGAAAGGAAATTCATCGACTGAGATGCCAGCAGATCGCGGCATACAAAAAGCAGCTTTCAAGACAATGAATCCACTGGCTTCCAACAGGCTACACATTGTCCCTATAGGCTGCTAAGCTTGGACAAATGATCAGATCAAATCATGCAATCAGAATCACGATCATGCTTGTCGTCAGCATGGCACTGGCGGGTTGCGCCAACCTCCATAAAAAACCTGAAGAGACAGGGAAATGCCCACCACAGCCACTAGAAGCGGATCCCCGCCTGGGGGTTGCCCAGCAGGAAATCGCTGACCTGAAAAATCACATTACCAGCCTGGAATCGGAAATCTCTGTACAAGCCAGGCAATCCCAGGAACTTCAGCTACAGCTGGCAGAGCAGCATTCACGCAACCAGCAGCTGCAGCACCTCCGCGAGCAGGCGGTTCAGGAAGTGGTTCGGGCCAAGGCGCGGCTGCGCAGCCGGCACAGCAGGGCTGAAACCGTGGCCAACTTGGCAGAACTGAAGTTGGAGCTGAAAAATGCCGAAAGCAAAAAGCTCGACAACAGGCAGCAGAATCTGGTGCGGCGTGCCCGACACTACCTGAGTGTGTCAGAAACCGCGCTGGAGGAAAACAACTACGAAGGTTCTTCTTACCTGATGGGGCAGGCACGGCAGTATCTGGTTCAGATGAAATCCCCTGGATCCGACAAGATCACTTCGGACTCCAGCTTTCCCGTTCCTGTTACCATGAAAACCCGGAAGCTTTGCAATGTGCGGAAAGAAGCAAGCCTGAAGAGCAAGGTATTGTTTCAGCTCACACCGGGCAGCGAAGTTTCAGCGATTGACCGCAAAGGTCTCTGGGTGAAAATAAAAACGCCTGAGAACCAAACCGGTTGGGCACATTTCAGCTTGCTAAATGTGCGCTATTGAGGCGATTCTCAGGTAGCCATAACCGTACGGTTTCTACCCTGCTGCTTAGCCAGATACATGGCCTTGTCTGCCCGATCGATCAATTGCTCCCTGGTTTCATCCAGCCCTGCAATCTCCGCCACACCAATGCTGGCAGTAACCTGCATACCCAGACCCTGGTAGTCCACATAAGACCCGGCGATGGAGGTTCGAATCCGTTCGGCCACGACAAGAGCAGATTTCCCGTCCGTCTCATCCAGCAAGACCAGAAATTCCTCTCCGCCGTAACGACCAACAGAATCAACCTGGCGGGTTTGTTCCTGTAGCAGTGAAGCAACATGACGCAGCACTGCATCTCCCGCCAAATGCCCATGCCGGTCATTGATCACCTTGAAATGATCGATATCGATCATCAACAGAGAGAAGGGGCGCGGATGCCGTTGATAGCGCAACAGCGCCGCCGAGAAATCCTCCATGAAGGCCTTTCTGTTGGACAATTGTGTCAGGGAGTCAATGGTCGAGAGCAATTCCAGCCGCGCCCTGCTCTGTTTGAGCTGCCTGACCATGTCATTGAACACCTTTGAGGTGAACCCGAGCTCATCCTTGCGTCGTACAGGTATCTGTATATCCAGATTGTCTTCCGCCACCTGACGAGCGGCTTCGGTCAACTCACCCAGGGGCCGGACGATGCCTCTGGCCAGCCACCAGGCGATCAGGCCAATGATCGTCACCAGCCCCAGCACCACCGCTAGGCTCAGATTGCGCATGCGCTCGATATCGGCAAACAGCGCATCCCGTCGTTTTTCCATGAGCACCGCCCAGGGATATTCCGGTACGGGTGCCAGCATGCCAACGACCGTCACGCCATCGTTGCGTTCATAGGTGACCAACTGTCCGGGGTTGCGTAGCAGTGCCGGTATATTCCGTTGCTCCGCAGCGGTCGGGTCTCCCGGTACAGCTGTGGAAAGCAGCACCCGGCCATCATCTGCAATCAACGACAATACGGCATTTGTTCCCTGGCCTTCGCTCGCAGCCAACACCGATTGCATGACATCCACCAGCGCTTGGGAAAAAACCTCGGCACCGAGAATACCGAGCAGCCCGTCGTTTCCGGATGTGGCGGCTACACCCAACAGCAGCGTGTTACCTGCCCTCCCATCTGTGGCACGGAATTCACCGATGATCATCTGCCTGGAATTCAGCTGTTTCAGCCAGTCTTCAGGCAGAGTTGCCGCATCTTCATTTGCCGGATCCTGCGCAATCAGCTTTCCTTCATTGTCGAACACCAGCAGTTTTTTATATGGTTGTATTTGACTGCGAACCAGCGCGAGATACGTCGTCATGGCTCTGACCGGATCAGGAGACGAATCAGCGGCCTGATCATCCTGCATATCCGATGGGCGGTGATATTCTGTCAACGCATCCGACAGCAGATAGGAGCTTGAAAAAACCCGGATTTCGTAAAGCTGCTCCTTCAGCCACAGCAATGACTCACGCTCCACATGAGAAACAGCGGCTTTCATCTCATTGGCCGTATTTTTCAGCAATGCCTGTTTGGACTGCTGAAAATACACCCAGCCAAGCCCCAACGAAGGCAGCAGCGTAACTAGGATGGCAAAAAGCAGAATCCGATTGCGAATATTCATCATCTTCCATCTTCCCTAGCGGAAAGACAAATTGCAAACCGCCTTTGTCAAATCCATCACAACTCCTGTCGATTCAGATCCTCCCGAGCGGCCCAAAGATCACACCGAAAATCTTTTCACTCACGAAATTGGGTGTATAGTTGAAAGGAAGACAGCTTGAACCCCGTGGAGTACTGAATGGATGACACCCTGAAACGTCTGCTCGATGCAGAAATGAAGGCCGAATCCCTGGTAACCCAGGCCATAGAAGAACGGGAAGAACTGACACGCCAGGCGCTGAACGAAGCCCGGCTGGCGGAAGAACGTCTGGCAGCGCGCATTCCGGAGATTCGCAGCGCCTTTCTGGACAAGACCCGCCAGCGGATTGAACAGAATATCACCGAAATGCAGCGCCGGTTCGATGAGCGGGCCCAGGCCTTACGCAGCATGGCTGACGAATCCCGCGAAGACGCCATCGAAGCGGCCATACATATCATCACGGATCCTGATCAGAGATAACAGAAATGGGAGCCCAGGTTGCCACCTATGCCTACCTGAACACCCGGGTGTCTCTGATGGCCGAACAGCTACTGCACCGGAAACAGCGTGAAGCCCTGCTGGAGCTGCCATTCCAGGACATGGCTCCCCTGTTGATTCAGGCCGGCCTGCCACAACTCGCCCGGCAACTTCCGGACAGCCCTGCCGACCTGGAACAATTCCTTGCCGCAACGCTCATCGAGGAAAGTATTACGCTGACACGCTGCATGAACAGCGATGAACGGAAATTCATTCGCCACTGGATGCGTCGCCTTGAGCTGATCAACCTCAAGTTCATCCTGCGCTCCAAATTTTCCGGCCAGCAGCAGATCGACCACGAGCAGGATCTGCTGAACCTCGGAGAACTGGCTTCCCTGAATCAGCAGCTTCTGATCGACACTGACAGCGCCGAGGAGTTCCTGCGGCAGTTGCAACACACCAGCTATAGCAACATGGCGCGCCCGGCGCGCAAGGCCTTCGAAGAACATCGCTCCCTGTTCGATGTGGAAGCCTCGCTGGATGCAAATTATTATGCGCAGCTCACCCGTCTGGTCGCCGCTCTGAAGGGAGAGCACAAAGCGCAGGTCGAACAGCTACTGCACAGCTGGCTGGACGAGATCAATCTGGTCTCCCTGTTGCGCTTCCGTTTCGTTTACGGCCTTTCTGCTCCTCACGCCTATTTCCTGCTGGCTCCCGGCGGCAAACAGCTTTCGCTGCGAACACTCCAGCAGCTCGCCCAGCAGGACAATGTTCAGGACGCCATCAAACAATTGCCCCCGGTACTGCATCAGCAGCTTGCAGACGCAGACAGCATCGAGGATATCGAGCAGCATATGCAGCAACTGGTCAGAACCCATGCCAACCAGGTGCTGCGCAAGCAGCACTTCGACATGGCCAGAGCCTATGCCTATATGTACCTGCGTGAACAGCAGATACAGCTGATACATGCCGTGCTCAAGGGACACCTGCTGGGACTTAACCCGGATCTCATCCAGTTCTGTGGCGACCCCCTGGCCCATCCTGCCCTGGCAAGGAGGGAGCAGCCCTGATGTTCACGCCAACGCCCATGTACCATGTCGGCATTTCCCTGCTCAGTGAAGATCTGACCCAGGCCGGCCTGCTTTTGGCGCGCTTCGGCTATTTTGCACCCGCCCACCTACAGGAAGAAACGGAAGGCCTGCCGGAAACGCCGCAGCAACCCTATGCCGACAGCTTCGAATCCGCACGATCACATCTGCTGAGGATACTGGATTTTCTGGGCGTCGAACCTGATACCGGGGAGTCGGTTCCCGAGCAGGCACCAACCCTGGCGCAACTGCAGTCACTGGAAACCTGGCTGGCAGACACCTGGCAACAATGCTCGGCCTGTGCCGAATCGGCACGTCACTATGCAGAAAAACTGTCTGACATACGAAATCTGGAAAGGCTGCTGCACCGCTACCAGCATCTGGATCTCGACTTGGGCCTGCTGCGCCGTGACTACCGCTTCCTGCATATCCTCACCGGCACCATTCCCCAGGAAAACCGCACCCGTCTGCGCGAAGCCATCGCCATGATCGGCTACACCCTGACAGAAATCTCCCATTACCAGGGGTTGCTGCACGTGGTCATCGCCGGGCTCAAGGAAAAGGAACAAAGCCTGGCCACTGTGCTCAAGGCTGCCGATTTCCATTCTCTCGAACTGCCCGAGGAATTCTCGGGTCACCCCAGCAAAGTGGCCCGCCATCTCAAGGAACAGGAACAGAAAATCCTGCAGGAACAACGTCACCTGCAAACGGAGATCCAGAAAAAAGCCGGGGAATACAAGGAACGCCTGAATCAGGCGACCCAGACCCTGCTGGCCGCTTCCGGCCTCAGTCAGTTTGGCCCCTCCCTGCGCAGCCGGGGCGGCCTGGCGCATATCGCCGGCTGGGTGCCCGCCCGGCAAATCGATGCCCTGAAGGCATCCCTCACGCAGGGCCTGTCAGGGCCTGTCATCGTGGAGCATCGCCAACCGGAAACCCAAGAGCAGCACCAGGTGCCCTCCTGCGTGCAACATGCCCGCTGGCTGCAACCCTTTTCCGCCCTGGTGAGAAACTTCGGCGTGCCCCGCTATACGGAAGTCGATCCCACCTGGTTCTTCGCCATCAGCTTCGTCACCATGTTTGGCATGATGTTCGGTGACTTGGGTCATGGCGCGATCATCTTTCTCGCACCCTGGCTTATACCTGGCAAACTGCGCAAGATACGACCGGTGATGATGGCCGCCGGGGTTTCCTCCATGCTGTTCGGCCTGCTCTACGGCAGCGTCTTCGGCTATGAGCATCTCATACCCGCGCTCTGGCTACCGCCCCTGAGCAACCCTGTACTGATGCTCAAGGTCGCCTTTTTCTGGGGCGTGGGCTTCATCCTGCTAGCATCCGTGCTGACCATTCGCAACAACCTGGTGGAAAACCGCTTTGCCAAGGCATTCTATGACAGCCAGGGCATAGCAGGCCTGCTCCTTTACCTGAGCATACTCATCGGCGGCTGGCAGTGGCTCGAACGAGGCAGCATTGGGCTTCTGGACCGGGCCCTGTTTTTCCTCTCACTGGCAACGGTGCTCGGCTATAAATGGAAAGAGCAGCAGGCACCGCCGGGAGAACGGTTGCTGGTGGTGGTCATCGAAGGCTTCGAGACGTTCATGAACTACATCTCCAATACCCTTTCCTTCCTACGGGTGGCGGCTTTTGGCCTCAATCATGTGGCGCTGGCAATTGCGGTATTCGCGCTTGCAGACATGCTCGGCACCACGGGGCACTGGATAACCGTTGTATTGGGAAACCTGTTCATTTTAGTGCTGGAAGGCGCTATTGTTGTCATACAGGTTCTGCGTCTGGAATACTATGAAGGCTTCTCCCGGTTTTTCCGCGGAGATGGTCATGCGTTTCGCCCCATGCGCCTGTCAGCCAGCGATTTACTGAATACAAAAACCTGAGGAGTTTTCTATGTACTGGATGGTCATGTTACTGAGCTTTAGCCTGCTGGCCCTCATCGGCACCGGCATCTACCTGGAAATCAAGCCCCTGACCCCGAACCGCAATGTACAGAAGCGCTGGAAATCGGTCGTGGGAGTCAATCTGCTGGTCTTCGTTGGCGCACAGATCGGCCTGCTGGCACTGGGCATGCAGGACGCTATGGCTGAGGTTGCCGCAGACACCGGCGGCACGAGGGAGATCAGCGTGGGACTTGGCCTGTCGCTCATCGGTATCGGCATACCCACCGCCCTGGCTACCATCGGCGCCGGTATCGCCGTGGGGCCCGTGGGCGCCGCCTCACTGGCGGTGATCTCCGAAAAGCCGGAGTTGTTTGGCCGCACCCTGATCTATCTGGGCCTCGCCGAAGGTATTGCCATCTATGGACTGGTGGTCACCATCCTCATGCTGGGCAAGATCGGTTGACGGCCATGCCGGACGACAGCAACACCCAGGGGACACGATTGATCATGATGGGCGATGCCGCCTTGTGCGCAGGGTTTTCCCTCGTCGGTTTCGAAACCTGGCCCGAGGCCACGCCACAACAGCTGGATGACCTGCTGCGCGACCTCATGGAGCAAAATGAAACTGCGCTGGTGTTTCTCGAACCGGCGCTGGCACGCTGCAATTGCGCTTCACTCAGGCAACTGCAGCATCGCGGAGGCGGCATCGTGATAACAGAAATCCCACCCCTGAATGCCCCCAGGGACTACCGTCCCCAGGTAGAAGAGCTGGTGATCAGCGTACTGGGGAACAATGCACTGGAAGGGCCTTTGGCAACCGGCGAAGGAACAGATTGAACGATGGCACAGGAGCAACTGGTCAACGATCTGGAAAAGGCGCTGCTGGAGCGGGCTGAAAAACTGGCACATGAATACCGCGAGCGCGCCCAACGCGCACGACAGCATATCCTCGAAGATGCCCATGAACGCTTGCACATTGAGGAACAAAATGAAGTACTCGCGGCCCAGGCTGACGCCGAGCGCCTGTTCCGCCGTCAGATCCAGGCCAGCGAACTGAAGCTCAAGAGCAAACTGGACAAGTTGCGTTGGCAGCTCATCCAGTCCATCCTGCATGAACTCCCCAAACGGCTGGAGAGCACCAGTGACGATCGGGAAACCTATATGGCGCTGTTGCACCGGCTGCTGGTTCAGGCTGCCGAAAACATCGAAAGCACCGAACTGGTTGCACAGGTCAATTCTGATGACCTCGATTATTTAAAACCACGCTGGGACACATTCTCCGGCGATATCGCTCCAGGTAAAAAAATCGAACTGGCGCCAACACCCCTCCACTGTAGCGGCGGGGGATTGCTGCGCAGCAAGGACAACCACATCCGCATCGACAACAGTTTCGAAGGCCGCATCGAACGCTTCCAGAGCACGCTGTTACAAGTCATCACCGAGCGGCTGTTCGCTGCCGACATCAGCCAGCGGGGGCTGTTCGATGACTGATCGCGGCACTATTATCGAAATCAATGGCCCGCTGGTTCGCGCCCGCCTGCCCGGCATCGCCAGTGGCGAACAGGTACGACTGGGCGAGATGGCGCTCACGGGAGAGGTCATCGGTCTGGATGGGGATCGCGCACTGATCCAGGTCTATGAGTCCACGGAAATGCTGCGGCCGGGAGAAGGGGTCACGCCTCTGGGTTACCCCCTGTCGGTGGAACTGGGGCCAGGGCTGCTCGGCGGCATATTCGACGGCATCCAGCGGCCACTGAAAAACCTCAGAGATCAGGCCGGGGATCATATCCCCCGGGGGCTGGACGTCCCCGTGCTCGACCGAGACAAGCTGTGGTCGTTTACGCCCAACCCCGAACTGAAGGCAGGTCAGGAAATCCGCGGAGGCATCCTGCTGGGCAAGGTGCAGGAAACCGCCTCCATCGAACACCGCATCCTGGCGCCCCCCGACATCAGTGGGGAACTGGTGGAATTGGCAGGCGCAGGCGATTACAACCTCAGGCAGGTTATCGCCAGGATTCATACGCCGCTCAATGGTATTCGGGAGCTGAAGCTGTTTCACCGCTGGCCGGTGCGCATTCCCCGCCCCTACGCCAGGCGGCATGAAGGCGTCGCGCCCCTGCTTACCGGCCAACGCATTCTGGACACCTTCTTCCCGCTGCTCAAGGGGGGCAAGGGCGCCATACCCGGGCCTTTCGGTGCGGGCAAGACCATGCTGCAGCAGCAGATCGCCCGCTGGACCAATGCGGACATCGTCATCTACGTGGGCTGTGGCGAACGGGGCAATGAACTGGTTGATATCCTCGAGTCTTTTCCCCAACTGACCGACCCTTATTCGGGCCGCTCCCTCATGGAGCGCACCCTGTTGGTGGCCAACACTTCCAACATGCCTGTGGTGGCCAGGGAGGCTTCCATTTATCTCGGCGTGACACTGGCCGAGTATTTTCGCGACCAGGGACATGACGTGGTGATGCTGGCCGATTCCACCAGCCGCTGGGCCGAGGCTCTGCGCGAAGTGGCCGGACGACTGGGGCAGATGCCCGTGGAAGAAGGCTATCCGGCCTATCTGGCATCCCGTCTGGCGTCCTTCTATGAACGCGCCGGCCGGGTAAAGACCCTGTCGGGAGAGAGTGGCTCGGTTTCCCTGATCGGTGCGGTATCGCCTCCCGGCGGAGATTTCTCCGAGCCCGTGACCAACCATACCAAGGACATCATCCAGACTTTCTGGGCCTTGTCCAAACCCCTGGCCGATGCCCGCCATTATCCTTCTGTTTCCTGGATCGAAAGCTTTTCGGATGCCGTGGAAGCCGCCGCAAAATGGTGGTCGAAAGAAGTGGATCCAAACTGGCAGGAAAAGCGCATCCTGGCTCTCAACCTCCTCAGCGCTGCTGAAGAGCTTGCCCGCATCATCAACCTTGTGGGCGCCGAGGCGCTTTCACCCCAGCAGCGCTGGACGGTGGAAATGGCGACGCTGGTACGTGAGGGTTTGCTGCAGCAGAATGCACTGGACGATGTGGACAGCTATTGCTCACCCCAGAAGCAGTTCGCACTGCTGGATCTGATCATAGGCCTCTATCAGCAGGGCCAGGAACTGGTAAAGGCGAACGTGCCTGTTTCCGCCCTGCTGGCCTTGCCTCTGCTCAGCCGCACCAGACGCTGCAAGAATCTCTATGGCAATGACCAGCTGGAAGAACTCACCGCCCTTGGCAGGGAATTCCAGGAAGAACTGGAAAAACTGCACCGGAAATACGAGGAGCAGAAAGCATGAAGGAGAAGGAATACCGCTACGCCTCCGCAGCGCACAACGGGCTGCTGTTTCTCAAATCGGTTCCCGGCGTGGCCTTCGGTGACCGGGTGAGCATCCGCGACCAACATGGCCGGAAACGCAATGGCCAGGTCATTCTCAGTTCAAATGAGCTGGTGATGGTGCAGATTCTAGAAGGCACCGATGACGTGAATCTGGAGGACATCTGGGTTCGGTTTCTCGAAGAGCCCTTTGAGATGCCTCTGTCTCCAGACGTGCTTGGGCGGGTTTTCAACGGCATCGGCGAACCCCGCGATGATCGTCCGCCTATCGTGTCCCGCCTGCGCCGCAACGTGAACGGCCAGCCACTCAACCCCATCGCCCGCGCTTATCCTCGGGAGTTCATCCAGACCGGCATTTCCGCCATCGATGGTCTTAACTCCCTGGTGCGGGGACAGAAACTGCCCATTTTTTCCGGCTCTGGCCTGCCCCACAACAAACTGGCGGCGCAAATCGTCCGCCAGTCAAAATTGCTCGGAGAGGAATCCCGCTTCGTGGTGGTCTTCGCCGCCATGGGAGTGTCCTACGCGGACGCCCAGTTCTTCCGCGAGGATTTCGAATCCAATGGCGTGCTGGGCAATGTCGTGATGTTCACCAACCTGGCAGATGATCCGCCCATCGAACGCCTGATCCTGCCGCGCACCGCCATGACGGTGGCGGAATACCTGGCATTCGATCTGGATCTGCATGTGCTGGTGGTACTCACCGACATGACCTATTACGCCGAAGCCCTGCGCGAGGTGGCCACCGCCAAGGGCGATGTTCCCACCCGCAAAGGTTACCCCGGCTACCTGTATTCTGATCTGGCGGAGATCTACGAGCGTGCCGGACGCGTACGCGAGCGCCACGGATCCATCACCATGGTGCCGGTAGTGAGCATGCCCTCGGACGACATCACCCACCCCATACCCGACCTTACCGGTTACATCACCGAAGGACAGATCGTGCTTTCCAGGGAACTGAACAACCAGGATCTGTATCCGCCGGTCAACATTCCCCCTTCCCTGTCCCGCCTGATGAAGGACGGCATCGGCAAGGACGACACTCGCGAGGATCATCCCCGCGTGGCCAACCAGCTATATGCGGCCTATGCCAAGGCACTGGAGGTCCGCAACCTGGCTTCCATCATCGGGCCGGATGAGCTGCCGGATCTCGATCGCAAATACCTGAAGTTTGCCGATGGTTTTGAACAGCGGTTTCTGGCCCAGGGTATGGACGAGGATCGTTCCATCATCCAGACGCTGAACATCGCCTGGGACTTGCTGTCCGGGTTGCCGCGCGACGTATTGTCCCGGGTGACCGAAGCCGACCTGGCGCGATATCACCATTGGAACAGCGGCACATGACCCAACGCCTGTCCATTCCACCCACTCGCAATGCCCTGTTGCAGCTTCGCTCCCAACTGGAGTTTCTCACTACGGGTCATGACCTCCTGGAACGAAAGCGTGAACTGTTGACACGCATGGTGCGGGATCAACTGGGTACTTACCGAAAACTGCGCGAAGAAGCTGCTCAACTGGTAGACAGCGCCTACTATTGGTTGAGCATCACCCACATGCGCATGGGTGAGCGCATGTTGCGCAGTGCGGGGCTGGGGCTAAAACCCAGTGTAGAAGTGAAAATACTGCCGCGCAGCAATCTGGGCGTGGAATATCCTGCGGTCAAGGCGACCCAGCGGTCGCTGCAACCCGTAAGCCTTATGTGGACGGATGCCAGCTTCGATAAAGTACGTATCCGCCTCACAGACATGGCAGTGGTACTGGCCCGACTGGGGGAAGCTGAAATTGCCCTGCGCCGCATGCTCAACGAGCAGCGCAAGACCCAGAAGCGCGTGAATGCGCTGAAATACAACATCATTCCCCGCTACGAGGCCAGCATTCATTTTATTCAGGAAACGCTGGAAGAAGAAGAACGCGACAGTCTGTTCCAGGTGAAACTGCTGCAGGAACAAAGTGCGCCCTGAAAAATCTGCAGACTGCTATAATTCGCC
>DTXR01000658.1 GCA_012962365.1 Chromatiaceae bacterium
ACATGGCGCATATCCACCTTCCCCTGGTGGGGGATGCCGTATACGGGGGGCGTCTGAAGCTGCCACGCGACGCCAGCGACGCCACCGTCTCCATACTGAAGCATTTTTCCCGCCAGGCGCTGCATGCCCGGCGACTGAGCCTGCAGCATCCGGTCACGGGTGAATTCCTGTCCTGGGAGAGCCCCGTTCCCGCAGACTTGTCTGCATTGATCGAACAACTGCGCACAGATAAGGCAGAACATGAGCGCTGACTGGATCACCCCCGACTGGCCGGCTCCGCAGAATGTGCGCGCCCTGAGCACCACACGCCAGGGCGGGGTCAGCCAGCCCCCCTGGGACAGCCTCAATCTGGGTGAGCATGTGGGTGATGATCCCCTCGATGTGCGGCGGAATCGCGCCCGGTTGCGCTCTCTGGCCAGGCTGCCTGGCGAACCGTTGTGGCTGGAGCAGATACATGGCTGTGGCGTCCGTACCCATGAAAACACCAGCTGCCGCGCCGATGCCTGTTTCAGCAGGGCGCATGGCCAGGTTTGCGCGGTCATGACGGCAGACTGCCTGCCGGTGCTGCTGTGTGATCAAACCGGCAGCGCCGTCGCAGCCGTACATGCCGGCTGGCGGGGTCTGGCGGGTGGTGTCGTGGAGCAGGCCTTGCATTGTTTCGCACAGCCGGCCTCGGCTATCATGGCCTGGCTGGGACCTGCCATTGGCCCGGCGGCCTTCGAGGTAGGAGGTGATGTTCGGGATGCTTTCCTGCGCCAACACTCGCAGGCGGAAAGTGCATTTGTACCCCACGGGAGCGGCAAATGGCTGGCCAACATCTATGGGCTTGCGCGGCAGCGCCTGCAGGCACAGGGCGTGAGCCGGATTTATGGTGGTGATTTTTGCACCTATACAGAATCTACGCGTTTTTTTTCGTACCGGCGTGATGGCAACACCGGTCGCATGGCCAGTCTGATCTGGCTGGAGAAAAGTCATGAATAACAACTGGTACATGTTGACACTCACCGGAGAAGACCAGCCGGGCATCGTTGCCCGTGTCACCCAGGCTCTGTTCGATCGCGGCCTGAACCTGGGCGAAGCCTCCATGCTGCGCCTGGGGGGAAACTTCACCATCATGATGATGGTATCCGGCGAACTGGATGCCCGAACCCTGGAATCAGGCCTGGCGGATGTTGCCCGCAGCCTGAACCTGAGCCTGCATATCGACCCCATGCAGGGCGGTTTGCACCGCCATGTGCCGCCCAATTTCATGGTGCGTGTCAGTGGTGCGGACAAGGCCGGCATCGTCGCCAAGGTGACCGGTGTGCTGGCGGAAGCCGGTTTCAATATTCTCGATCTGGAATCCGATGTGGCCGGCAGGGCGGAACAGCCCGTGTACATCATGCAGATCGCGGGGATCGCCAGCGTGCCTCTGGAAACACTGGAAGACGCGCTGAAGGCTTTGCGCTCGGAAGGCATCGATGTGAACATCTCACCTGTTGAAACGCTGGTGGGCTGATTCGTGGACGCATTGCCCATACTCACCATTCCGGACGACAGGCTGAAGCAACCCTCCGAGCCGGTTACCGAATTCGATGACCGGTTGCGCCAGTTCATCGGGCAGCTGGAATCGACCCGTCAGCAGGGGCCGGGCGCCGTAGGCATCGCCGCGCCCCAGGTCGGGCATTTCCGGCGCATCGCCATCGTGGACTGCTCGGCTACCCGCAAGCCCGTGCCCAATCATGGCAACCTGGTGCTCATCAACCCGGAGATCACCCACTGGGAGGGTTACGAGATCGGCCGCGAAGGCTGCCTGTCTGTGCCGGATTACACCGGCAACGTGATACGCGCAACCCGGATCAGGCTCAAGGCGCAAGATGTGCAGGGGGAGGAACAGGAATACGAGATGGAAGGCTATGAAGCCCGGGCCGCGCAGCACGAAATCGACCACCTGGACGGCATCCTGTTCATCGACCGGGTGGTAAGCCGCCGCACGGATTTATTCAAACGAAAGGTATATCGCTGATGAACGTCATCGAAGCCATCGAAAGCCGGATCTCAACCCGCGCCTACCTGGACAAGCCGGTAGGGAAGGACAGGATCAAAAAGCTGCTCGACGCCGCCCGCTGGGCGCCTTCGGGCGTGAACACCCAGCCCTGGCAGGTCGCCGTGGTGCAGGGGGAAAAGCTGCGGCAACTCAGCGATGCCTTTCTGCGGCGGGCTGAAGCGGGCGTAAAGCCTGCGCCGGATTACGCTTACTACCCGGGTGAGTGGGTGATTCCATACAAGGCGCGCCGTTTCAGGTGTGGCATGGATCTGTACAAAGCGCTGGGTATCGGCAGGGAAGACAAGGAAAAACGGCGGCAGGCCGCCCTCGACAACTACCGTTTTTTCGGCGCGCCGGTGAGCCTGTTCTTTTTCATGGACAAGGCATTGGGCAAAGGCTCCTGGCTGGACATGGGCATGTTCATCCAATCGGTAATGCTGGCCGCGCGGGAATATGGCCTGGGCAGTTGTCCCCAGGCATCGACGGCGGATTATCCCGATGTCGTGC
Organism: Chromatiaceae bacterium; assembly: GCA_012962365.1. GTDB lineage: Bacteria > Pseudomonadota > Gammaproteobacteria > Chromatiales > Chromatiaceae > Thiolapillus. Next base: position 2,534 of record DTXR01000658.1, read on the forward strand.
GGGAGAAACTCGGGGTACCCGATCAGAACCTGTTGCTGTGCGGCATGGCCCTGGGCTATCCGGATGACACTCACCCGGTGAATCAATACCGCACCCTTCGGGAGGAGGTGGATGCGTTCACCTCCTGGTTCGAATGATCGCTGAAGAAGCCGTTAGAAACCAGGGAATAGCCTGAACGGCGCTTGCTCGACGGGTTAAATGGTTCTGGATGTATTCCCCCGGGCGGGTGGCCCGGGGGCGCAGGCGAAAGCGGCCTATTTTTCCATCTTCGGCGCATCCACCTTATGCACTTTCGGGTCGAATTCCTCGATCTTCCCCAGCAATTCCGCCGCAGCGCTCATGTTCTGGCGCAGGGCCTCGCGGGTGCTGCCCTGCATACGCGCCCAGCGGCTCAGGGCCGTGTAGCGGGCCAGCGCCGGCTGTTCCGCGATGGCCTGGCGATGATCCGCCATGGACGGAATGCGCGCCTCGCCGTTGACCAGTTTGGCGCTGCCGCGGGTGTAGGTGGCCACCTCGTCGCCCTCGGGGGCGGTGTACACGATAACCTCATCGGCGTTCTCCGGGTGGTTCTGCACGAAATTGACCGTGCCGTTGCCGTAGATCTTGTAGGTGGAATGGCTCACCCGAGCATAGCCGCTGTTGTCAAGATCCACGAAACGGCCGCCTCCGAAGTTGCCGAAGCCCCGTATTCCATAGTCACCGTAGCCCACCTGAGCATAGCCGCTGTTGTCACGATCCTTGAAATAGCCGCCCATCTCGTTGCCGTAGCCCAGTATTCCATAGTGACCGGCGCCCACATAGGCATAGCCGCTGCCGTTGCTATCCTTGAAATAGCCGCCTGCGGTGTTGCCCGTTCCTTCAACGCCATAGCCATCGCTGCTGGTGTTGGTGGCCTGAATCAGCCCGGCTGGGTTGCCGGATGCCCCGGCGCTGCCGCTGAGCGCCAGGGGGATGTCCAGGTTCAGGGTGACATCGCCGCTCGTGCCGCCGCCATTGAGGCCGGTGCCGGCATTCACGGCAGTGATGTCACCGCCCGGTACGCCACCCACCTGGGTATCCACATAGGCTTTGGTGGCGGCATCCTGAGCGGCTGCGGGATCGGCCAGGTGGGTGATGCTGTTGCCGTCCATGTTCAAGTCGTTGCCGGATGCAAAGGTAACGCCCGGCGTACCGGCTGCTGCGATGACGCGGCGCCCCAGGGGCTTGTCATCCGCATACATTTCCATCCACATCCCGTCCGGGCTTTCGGTGGCTGGCAGTTCGGTAAACCTGACGCTGAGCACCGTCATATCTGGCGTTTGCGCGAGTTGCCATTCGTCGGGGAAGAAAATCTATTGTGCCACCGGCGTTGTTGCGTCTTCGCTGTCATACAGCATCACCGCCAGGGTGTTTATTTCCCCTACCAAAGGCTGTGCATTCAGCTGCTTGCGTAACAGCAAACCTTCCTCCGCCCACGCTGTTTTTCATTCCGGGAATCATCTTCCCGACAGGGCATCCGCAAGCCACCTCTCTCTTTGATATTTATAGACAATATCGATACCGTTGTTGACGTGAAAAGCGATGTTTTTGACGCAAATCAAACGCGGAGATGATCGGCGGGTAAAGGCGGGGTATTCGCAAGATGGAAGGCAAAAGACGGGATAAACCTTGAGCAGATATTGGAACCAATGTGTCTCCTGTTCCTCTGTACTGGGGAGCGTTACCTGGTGTTTTTCTTGGCTCCATAGAGTGCTTCGCATTCGGGCAGGTTGTTGTACTTGCGCCCAGGGTGGCTGATGAGTTGAACTCCAGTGTTGAAATATTCTCCTTCATCCCCATTTAACAGCCATCAAGACTTTATGGGAGCCGACCGAAATGCGGATGGACAAACTAACAAGCAAATTTCAGATGGCCCTGGCCGATGCCCAGAGCCTTGCCCTGGGCAAGGATCACCAGTTCATCGAGCCGGTGCACCTGATGATCGCCATGCTCGATCAGGAAGGGGGCAGTGTGCGACACCTGCTGACGCAGGCGGGTGTCAACGTTAACATGTTGCGCTCCAGTCTGGGTGAAGAGCTGGATCATATGCCCAGCGTATCCGGCGGTGATGCGGATGTGCATGTGTCAAATGACCTGAACCGGCTGCTGAACCAGACCGACAAGTTGGCTCAGAAACGCAACGATCAGTATATATCTTCCGAACTGTTCGTATTGGCGGCTGTGGAAGACAAGGGCAAGCTGGGTGATCTGATGCGCAAGGCCGGCGCTACCAAAGGTGTCATCGAAAAGGCCATCGAAAATGTGCGGGGCGGTCAGCCGGTTGACGATCCCAACGCCGAGGATCAGCGTCAGGCGCTGGAAAAATACACCATCGATCTGACCGAGCGCGCCGAGCAGGGTAAGCTCGATCCGGTCATCGGCCGTGACAGCGAGATCCGCCGTACCATCCAGGTGCTGCAGCGCCGCACCAAGAACAATCCCGTGCTCATCGGGGAACCCGGCGTGGGCAAGACCGCTATCGTGGAGGGTCTGGCCCAGCGTATCGTCAATGGCGAAGTGCCGGAAGGCTTGAAGAACAAGCGTCTGTTGTCTCTGGACATGGCCGCCCTCATCGCCGGCGCCAAATTCCGGGGTGAATTCGAGGAGCGCCTCAAGGCTGTGCTCAACGATCTGGGCAAGGCGGAAGGGCAGATCATTCTGTTCATCGACGAGATTCATACCATGGTGGGTGCGGGCAAGTCCGAAGGCTCCATGGATGCGGGTAACATGCTCAAACCCGCCCTGGCGCGGGGCGAGCTGCACTGCGTGGGCGCCACCACCCTGGATGAGTACCGCCAGTACGTGGAAAAGGATGCCGCCTTGGAACGGCGTTTTCAGAAAGTGCTGGTGGATGAGCCTTCCGTGGAAGATACCATTGCCATTCTGCGTGGCCTGAAGGAACGTTATGAAGTGCATCACGGGGTAGAGATTACCGACCCTGCCATCGTGGCGGCAGCAAGCCTGTCACATCGCTATATTACTGACCGGCAACTGCCCGACAAGGCCATCGATCTTATCGACGAGGCCGCGTCGCGCATCCGTATGGAAATCGATTCCATGCCGGAAGACATGGACACGCTGGATCGGCGCATCATCCAGCTCAAGATCGAACGAGAGGCGCTGAAGAAGGAAACCGACGAGGCGTCAAAGAAGCGTCTGGAAGCGCTGGAAGAGGAAATCAGCAAGCTGGAAAAGGATTTTTCCGATCTGGAGGAAATCTGGAAAGCGGAAAAAGCAGCGGTGCAGGGCACCACCCATATCAAGGAAGAGCTGGAGCGTGTGCGTATCGAGCTGGAGACGGCTCGCCGGGCGGGTGATCTGCAACGCATGTCCGAGATCCAGTACGGCGTCATTCCCCAGCTGGAGCAGCAGCTCGCGGTGGCGGACAAGGCCGAGCACATGGACTTCCAGCTCCTGCGCAACAATGTCACCGACGAGGAGATCGCCGAAGTGGTCTCCAAGTGGACGGGCATACCTGTGAGCAAGATGCTCGAGGGTGAGCGCGAGAAACTGTTGAAGATGGAGGTGAACCTGACTAAACGCGTGGTAGGTCAGGACGAGGCCGTACGGGCCGTGTCCGATGCCATTCGCCGTTCCCGCGCAGGCTTGTCCGACCCCAACCGGCCCAATGGTTCCTTTTTGTTCCTCGGCCCTACCGGGGTGGGCAAGACCGAGTTGTGCAAGGCGCTGGCGGAATTCCTGTTCGATACGGAAGATGCCATGGTACGCATCGACATGTCCGAGTACATGGAGAAGCATTCCG
>DTXR01000659.1 GCA_012962365.1 Chromatiaceae bacterium
AGAAGTTGGCGATCACCTCACACAAGCCCCAGACCACCCGCCACAGCATCCTGGGCATCAGTACGCTGGACGATGGGCAGATTGTGTATATCGACACCCCTGGCATCCACCAGCGCGGCAACAAGGCTATGAACCGCTATCTGAATCGAACGGCAACCAGCAGTCTCTCCGGTGTGGATCTGGCGGTATTCGTTGTCGACAGTGAGCACTGGACGGATGAGGATGAGATGGTGCTGCAGCGGATAAAAAATAGTGGCCTTCCTGCGATTTTGGCGGTGAACAAGATAGACACGCTGCAGCGTCGAGAAGCGCTGTTGCCCGTGCTGGCAAAATTGTCTGAACGAACCGGACTGGAAACGGTGGTTCCTGTTTCTGCGCGTACGGGTGACAATTGCGAGAACCTGCAGCAAGCCATACTGGCACAGTTGCCGGAAGGAGAGAATATCTATCCCGAGGATCAGATTACAGACAGGCCGGAGCGTTTCTTCGCGGCTGAATTGATCCGGGAGCAGATCACTCGAAGGTACCACAAAGAACTGCCGTATTCGGCCACCGTGGAGATAGAGGAGTTTGATGCCCAGCCTCGCATGTATCGTATCGGTGCTGTCATCTGGGTAGAGCGCGACAATCAAAAGGGCATTCTGGTGGGGAAAGGCGGCCTGGCTTTGAAAGAAACAGCAACGGAAGCGCGTAAACAGCTTGAAGATTTTTTTCAGACTAAAGTGTATCTGCGTTTGTGGGTCAAGGTGAAGAAAAGCTGGTCTGCCGATCAGGCCAGTCTCAACCGGTTGGGTTATTCAGAATAGAGCGTACTAATTGCCCGGCGAACTGACTCCAGCCTACATTCTGCATTCCCGCAAGTATGGTGAGCACCATTTACTGGTGGATTTTTTAACCTTGTCCGCCGGTCGTGTTTCCCTGATGGTGCGTGGTGCGGCATCCGCCAAAAGCAGGAGGCGGGGACTGCTGCAGCCATTTATTCCCTTGCTGGTGTCTTGGTCCGGGCGTGGCGGAATTCCCAACCTGAAACAAGTGGAGCAACGCTCACGCCATGTCCTGCCAAAAAACCGGGCGCTGTTCAGCGGTTTCTATCTGAATGAACTGCTGGTCAGGCTTATCGGGCAGAATGAACCTGTGCCGGAGTTGTTTTTCAGCTATGAAAAAGCCCTCGATGGTCTGGCTTCAGAGAAGAATCTCGAGATGCTGCTGCGCGGCTTTGAACTGCAATTGCTGCATTCCCTGGGTTATGGCATCGACCTGTTGCATGAAGGGCAAACAGGAAAGGCTGTTGTACCTCAAGCTGCTTATGACTATGAACCTGAATCAGGACTCAGACGGGTCACGGGTGAGAGCAGGCTTCTGATCATGGGTGACACCTTGATTACATTGGCCGAAGGACGGATGTTGGATGCGCGCCAGAGCAGGGAAGCCAGGGAGCTGATGCGGCAGATTCTTGGCCACTATCTGGGAGACCGGCCGCTAAAGAGCCGAGAGTTTTTTTCTACCTTGTCCTGAGAGTTACCTGAACTGTCAGGAAGAACGGAGAATCAATATCATGCACCAGAGAAAGTTGTTAGGGGTAAATATCGATCATGTCGCAACGCTGCGTCAGGCCAGGGGTACCCGTTATCCGGATCCCATACAGGCGGCATTGATTTCTGAACAGGCGGGAGCGGATGCCATTACCCTGCATCTGCGGGAAGATCGCCGGCATATCCAGGATCGGGATGTGGAGTTCCTGAAAGACATCCTGCAAACCCGCATGAACCTGGAAATGGCAGCAACGGATGAGATGCTGGTCATCGCCCGGCGTGTCATGCCCGCAGATTGTTGTCTCGTACCCGAGAAGCGGGAAGAATTGACCACGGAAGGTGGGCTTGATGTTGCCGCAGACATTCCTCATCTGACCGACTATTGTGCCAGGCTTGCGGAATCCGGTGTTCGTGTTTCCCTGTTTATCGATGCTGATGCGCGCCAGCTCCAAGCTGCCGCAACCATCGGTGCGCCAGTTGTGGAAATACACACAGGGCATTTTGCCGATGCGCAAACTACAGAGAAACGCGCACAGGAACTGGCCAGAATCGTCGAAGCAGTGAAACTCGGTGAGTCACTGGGCTTGCAGGTGAATGCAGGACATGGCCTGGATTATCACAACGTGGTTCAAATCAGCGACATTAAAGGTGTTCGGGAACTCAATATTGGTCATGCCATCATTTCCCGGGCGGTATTCACCGGTCTGGATCAGGCAGTAAGAGAAATGAAGCAACTCATTCACTCCAGTTCGGAATGATAGCGGATCAGGCGTTCCATCTCCAATTTGGCTTTATTCAGTTCATGGGCCGTTGCTTGGGCATTCTTTTTGTGGACGGCTGCCTGCAAGCGGTTCAGGGAGGCGGAAAAGGCAGGCACGGCGCAGATGGTGGCGGCCCCCTGCAGCTTGTGAATGCTCTGCCACAGTGCTTTCCAGTTTTGTTTTTCCACCAGTGTGGATATTTCCTCCATGCTGAGCGCAAGGCTGTCAATCAATTGGTTCAGCATGGTCGTGGCTATGCGGTGTGAGTTCCCGGTGATACGCATCGCCTGGGGTCTGTCGTAAACAGGAAGCTGACTGTTATCGAGATGTGTTTGTGGACTTTGGGGTTTGATTTTTGGCAAGGTCGCGTCTTCCTCGAAAACAAACTTTGCGATCGTCGAGAGCAACTCTTGCTCCTCGATAGGTTTGATCAGGAAAGTATCGAAACCACTGTGCTGGATTTCTGTACGGTTTCTTTCCATGGCATCTGCGGTCATTGCGACGAGAGGCAGGTTTTTTCCTTCGGGGGTGGCCCGAATCTGTGCCGCTGCTTCAAGCCCGTTTAGTCGGGGCATATGTATGTCGATCAGTGCGATATCTATGGGCGTGTCCTTTGCTGCTGCCACCGCTTGTGTACCATTCTCGACACAGATGACGGTGGCAGCGTAGTTGCCGAGCAGGTTCCGCATGAGTTTGCGATTGATGTCGTTGTCGTCGGCGACTAATATGCGGATGTCTGCCAGCCAATCCGCAGGATATGCGGGTGAGTGTTCCGCAAGATCGATGGTTTCCGGTTTGCTTTCTGAGAACAAAATGTCATTTATGGCTTGAGCGAGTATTCCCGGTCGTATGGGCTTACTCAGGCAGCGAGCAGCGCCCAGATCGACAATATGGTTGATACTGTCCTGTTCCGAGCTTCCCAGCAGTCCCAGCACGGGGCAGTTAGCATACTGAATGATGTTTTCCACTTCCTCTATAACGGTTTCATCCGTAAATTCCCTGGCCGTTATTGCCAAAATGATGAGGTCAGCCGCCTTTGCCTGCTTCAAATCCGCAATGGCGTTTTGATAGGTTGTGATTTCGCGGGGGGCCACGCCAAGATCGGACAACATGTTCCTCAATGCTGCCCGGTAAGTTGGATTTGGTTCCACCATCCACAGGTGGTGTCCCGTCAGCAAACTGTTTCCCGGGATTGCCGTTACGGGGGCGTCGCTCTTTTTGAGTTCCATATAAAACTCGAAACTGCTGCCAGCTCCCGGGCTACTGTGAACAGAGATGGTGCCGTGCATGGCTTCCACCAGACGCTTGCAGATGTTCAACCCGAGGCCGGTGCCGCCGGTGGTGTTGCTGTTATAGGCTCTGCCTTGGGAGAAAGCAGAAAAAATCTCGTTCTGTTCCTCTTCTGGAATGCCGATGCCAGTATCGGTTACCGTTACCCTGATGATGACCTTGTTGTCACCTTCCGCTTCGACCATGACCCGCAGTACTACTTCCCCTTCGTTGGTAAACTTGATTGCATTGTTTACCAGGTTGGTGATGATTTGCGCGATGCGGGTGGGGTCACCCCGCAGGTTGTCTGGTACATCGTTGTAGATGAGGGGGATCAGCTCCAGTTGCTTCTGATGGGCGAGGGGCGCCAGCAGGGAAATGGCGCCATGGAAGCATTGGCGCAGTGAAAAATCCTGCTCCTCTATGATCAGTTTGCCGGCTTCCAGCTTGGACAGGTCGAGAATGTCGTTGATGATCATCAACAGATTGTTGGATGAAATCTTGATGGTTTCCAGATACTCCATTTGCGTCCTGTCCAGCTTGGTATTGGCCAGCAGGCTGGCAAAGCCCAGGATGCCGTTCATGGGCGTGCGGATTTCGTGGCTCATATTGGCCAGGAATTCCGATTTTATGCGGTTTGCTTCTACCGCCCGTTTACGTGCCAGATCCAGTTCCACGTTGCGGATTTCCAGGATCTCCATGCTCTCCTGAAGTTCGACGGTCGCCTGCTCGACCTGGGCATGAAGATTTTCGCTGGCGATACTGATTTCGTCCGCCATTTCATTGAAAGCGGCCTGAAGCTCTCCAATTTCACCGCTGGCATCGACATTTACGCGGGTTCCCAGCTTTCCCTGGCGCAGATCCCGGGCCGCCTGGGTAAGCAACTCTAGGGGTCTTGCCATCCGGTTGCTGAGAAACAGAGCAAGCAAGGCAGTCAGCAACAGGCCCGTGAGGGTGAGTATTAAGGTTGTGACAACGATTTCGCGCTTCTTTTCCACCATTGGCGTGGGGTCCAGCCAAAGAATGACTTTTCCGAGTTTTAACTGGCCGCCTTCAGGTTGGGGCAAGGGCTGGTCGGGATAATAACTGTAGATATCCTGCAGGTTATAATTTGTGGTGATGATGGCTTCGAACTGGTTATCTATATCAGGAAGGGGAGAGGTATTATCCCCTGACTGCAACAACACCAAACCATGAGAATTCATCATCTTGATGCCCAGTATGTGAGGATGCAGGTTCCGGGTTTCCTCTGCAAGCAGAACAAGGGAGTCAAGCTTGTTTGACAGTACGCTGTTGATAGAAGCGGTAGCCAGTTGCTCCGCCAGGGCGTCACCCCAGGTATAAAACTGTTGTTCGAGATCCTGCAGGCGAGTAAGTAACAGATAGATCGACAACACGGCAATGAGGAGCAGTGCCGGGAGCAGGGCGATGAAAAGAATTTGTTGTCTAATGTTCTTCATCAACAGTTCCATTTGGTGGCAGGTGATACCGTAGGAGATTTTCACCAGCTTGCGAAAACACAATCTGATTCATTTGCTTAGCCCACCGTTCTCCCTCATGATCAAAGACTATAGCAACTTGTGCCCTGATCTTGAAGGATGCTGGCGGCTTCATCAGGAACGGAAAAGAACGTTCCCATCTGAACGAGGCGCGTTAAAATACCTGGCGATACCACTTACCGTTATTGACTTATGGAATACCGGAACCTTTCATCTACCGTTGGAAACACACCCCTTGTAAAGCTGCAGCGCTTGCCAGGCGACACAAGCAATACCTTGCTGGTCAAGCTGGAGGGAAACAATCCTGCGGGATCGGTTAAGGACAGACCTGCGTTGCACATGATCGAGCAGGCAGAGCGGCGAGGGGAGATTCATCCCGGCGATACGCTGATAGAGGCAACCAGCGGAAATACGGGAATTGCCCTGGCCATGGTGGCAGCGATGAAGGGATACCGTCTCAAGCTCATCATGCCGGACAATATGAGCATGGAGCGCAAAGCGGCGATGGCGGCATACGGGGCGGAGCTGGTTCTAGTGACCGAAGCCCAGGGGATGGAAGGCGCCCGGGATTTGGGCATCGAGCTGCAAGCCAACGGGCAGGGAAAACTGCTGAACCAATTCGATAATCCGGACAATCCGCTGGCACATTACCTGGGCACAGGCCCGGAACTGTGGCGGGATACCGCGCAGAGTATCACCCATTTTGTCAGTGCCATGGGCACAACGGGCACCATCATGGGGGTGGCAAGATTCCTCAAAGAACAAAGCAGTGACGTGCAGATTATCGGCGTACAGCCGGAAGAAGGCGCGCAGATCCCGGGTATTCGGCGCTGGCCCAAAGAATACCTGCCAGGCATATTCGATGCATCTTTGGTCGACCTTGAGCTTGATGTATCCCAGCGGGAGGCGGAAGACACGACCAGAGCCCTGGCGCAGAAAGAGGGAATTTTCTGCGGGATCTCATCCGGTGGTGCCGTGGCCGCCATGTTGCGGCTGTCCTGCAAGCTGGAAAATGCCGTGCTGGCAGCCATCGTCTGCGATCGCGGCGACCGTTATCTCTCCACTGGCATATTCGATCCGGGCAGACACTGACATGGCGCGCAGACGACGCAGACAGAAACTGCCGCAGGAGCCGGTAGAGGCACAGATTGACGCACTGAGTCATGATGGCCGGGGCGTAGCCAGAATCAATGGCAAGGCCACGTTTATCCACGGCGCCCTGCCGGGTGAGCGGGTGATGTTCCGCTATACCGGCAAGCGCAAGAATCATGACGAAGGTGAAGTGGTGGATGTGCAGCAAGCCAGCGCGCAGCGCGTAACACCCCGTTGCAGTTATTTTGGCCTGTGCGGTGGCTGCAGCCTGCAGCATCTCCAGGCTGACGCGCAAATTCAGTACAAGCAGCAGACTCTGATGGATGCGTTCTCCCATATCGGAAAAGTATCGCCGGAACAGGTTCTTCCGCCCCTGACCAGCCCGTCCTCCTGGGGATATCGCCGCAAGGCACGGCTGGGCGTAAAGCATGTGCTCAAAAAGGGCAAGGTGCTGGTGGGCTTTCGTGAGCGCAATGCCAGCTTCGTCGCGGATATGGCTGGCTGTGAAGTGCTGCATCCGAAAATCGGACATGCACTCACGGATCTGTCCGCCCTGATCGAAAAGCTGTCCATCTCGACGCGGGTGCCCCAGATCGAAGTGGCCATGGATGATGAGCGCTGCGTGCTGATCTTCCGCCTTCTCGAACCCTTGACAGATCCCGACAGGCAGCTGCTGCGCGGTTTCGCGGACACCCATGATTTCATCATCTACCTTCAGGAAGGCGGGCCGGATACGGTCGCACCACTGGATGAAGCTGCCGATCTGCACTATGTATTGCCGGGATTCGATGTGGATCTGCATTTCCAGCCGACGGACTTCACCCAGGTCAACACCGATATCAATCGGCAGATGGTCAGCCAAGCGCTGGATCTGCTTGCGTTGAACGAACAGGATCAGGTGCTGGATCTTTTCTGCGGCATCGGAAACTTCACCCTGCCCTTGGCGACGCTGGCCGGGCAGGTAACCGGCGTAGAAGGTGCCCAGGAACTGGTGAGCCGTGCCAGGGATAATGCCCGGCGCAACGGGCTGGAGAATGTCCGTTTCCATGCCGCCAATTTGTACGAGTCCCTGGATCAGGAACCCTGGTTGCGCCAATCGTTCAACAAGGTGTTACTGGATCCGCCACGCAGCGGCGCGTTCGAGATACTGGCGCATTTGCCGCGCATGGGCGCTGAGCGTATCGTCTATGTCTCCTGTTATCCGGGCACCCTGGCTAGAGATGCAGCCGAACTGGTGAACGAGCTGGGGTATCGTCTGGTATCGGCGGGCGTGATGGACATGTTTCCCCATACCGCGCATGTGGAAAGTATCGCGTTGTTCGAGAAAGCCTGATGGGAATCGAGATAGAAAGAAAATTTCTGCTGGCCTCCGACGCCTGGCGTGATGGGGTGGAAAAATCCCTGGAAATGCATCAGGGCTACCTGAGCCATGATGCCCAGTCATCGGTACGGGTGCGGGTCTATGATGATCATGGGGACATCAATGTGAAAAGCACCCGTGACGGCATCCATCGTCTCGAGTATGAATACCCCATACCTTTATCGGATGCCAGGGAGTTGTTGAACAAGGTTGCCCATCGTCCGCTGATCGAGAAAACCCGTCACATTCTCCACATCGAAGGGCATTGCTGGGAAATCGATGAGTTTCATGGTGAAAATGCCGGCCTGATCGTTGCGGAAATCGAGCTGGACGCTGTTGATGAACTGTTCCATCGCCCGGCGTGGCTGGGAGAGGAGATCTCCACGGATGCCCGCTACTATAACAGCAACCTCAGTAAGCTGCCCTATCGTTACTGGGCAGAAGAAGCGTGACCCGTCATCTCAGGGTGACACTGCCAACCCAGGAACTGAGTCTCTGGGAAGACGACAGGCTGATCGGCGTGTACAAGGTATCGACAGCACTGAATGGCTCAGGTTCGTTGCAGGGCAGTGAGTGTACGCCCCTGGGCCACCATCGTATTCGCCTGAAGATCGGTCAGGGCTGCCCCCTGAACACGGTTTTCGTGGGGCGCAGACCCACAGGTGAAATCTATACGCAGGAGCTCGGAAAAAAGTTTCCCGGCAGGGACTGGATATTGACCCGTATCCTGTGGCTGACCGGGTTGGAACCAGGGAAAAACCGGGGGGGAGATTGTGATACGCTCAAACGATTCATCTATATTCACGGCACGGCGGACGAAGCACTGCTGGGCCAGCCTGTCTCTCACGGTTGCATACGCATGAAAAACCAGGATCTGATTGAAGTGTTCAATGCCGTATCGAACAATACCCTCGTCACTATCGAATAACTGCCGGTACAGTCTATGACACATGGCCCCTTGATGCTCGATCTTGAGAGCACCGTTCTGACCGCAGAAGAACGGGAGTTACTGCTGCACCCCGCCACGGGTGGTGTGATCCTGTTCAGCAGAAACTATGAAACGCCCCAACAAGTCAGGAGCCTTGTGAGAGACATTCATGACCTGCGCAGTCCGGCCCTGCTGGTTTCTGTCGATCAGGAAGGCGGGCGGGTGCAACGCTTTCGTGAAGGCTTCTCACGGCTTCCGGTAGCAGCCAAATTCGGTGAATTGCACCAAAGCCATCCGCAAAAGGCGCTCGATGCCGCGCACCATATCGGATGGCTGATGGCAGCCGAGCTGCGTGCCGTCGGCATCGATTTCAGCTTTGCCCCTGTGCTGGATCTGCAAACCGGCATCAGCCAGGTGATCGGTGACAGGGCTTTTTCCGAAGACCCCCTGATTGTCGGAAAGCTGGCTTTCAGCTGGGCAGCAGGTGCGAGAGAGGCGGGGATGCCTTCCGTGGGCAAACACTTTCCGGGCCACGGTTGTGTCGAAGCGGATTCACATCTTGACCTGCCCGTGGACGACCGGCGTTTTTCAGAGATCTGGGAACAAGATCTGCAGCCTTTCCGGCACATGGTGGACAATCATCTGGAAGGGCTCATGCCTGCGCATGTGGTATATCCGGCTGTCGATGACAAACCGGCGGGTTATTCCCCTTTCTGGATTCAGGACGTGCTGCGGCAGCGCATGGGCTTTGGCGGCGTGGTGTTCAGTGACGACCTGAGCATGGTCGCCGCCGATGTTGCCGGCACCTATCCCGAACGTGCCGCAGCGGCGTTGAAAGCAGGCTGTGACATGATACTGGTATGCAACAATCCGGAAGGCGCCCGGGAAGTGCTGGAATCTCTGGACGAATACTGCGATCCCGTCAGCCAGGTGCGCCTGGCGCGCATGCATGGGAAAGGGCAGCTGTCGGCAAAAGACGTTCGGGAAGACCCTCGCTGGCTGCGGGCCATGGAGTACCTCAACATGCTTGAAGCCGAAGAGTCCCTGGATCTGGAGCTGTAATCGTGAAGCCGCCTGAAGAAGACATGCAGGAAGTCAAGAGCAAGGCCCGGTTGCTGTATGATCGCGATCAGGTGGAATCTGCGCTGGACCGCATGGCGGGGGAACTCACGGACAAGGTGTCGGGCCGCGATCCCGTGTTGCTGGCGGTAATGAATGGGGGGCTGATTCCGCTGGGCATGCTGCTGCCACGCCTCGATTTTCCCCTGCGGGTGGATTATCTGCACGCCACCCGTTATCGGGAACGCACCTTCGGCACCGACCTGCAATGGAAAAAGACTCAGGAATACCCGCTGGAAGGGGAAACCGTGGTCGTGGTGGATGATATCCTGGATGAAGGCCACACGTTGCAGGCCATCGTCGACTATTGCCGTGCGCAGGGGGCAGCGGAAGTTGTCTCTGTCGTGCTCGTACAGAAGACCCACGAGCGCGGAAACGATATGGAAGCAGACATCATCGGCCTGACCACGCCGGACAAATACCTGTTTGGCTACGGGATGGACTACAAGGGGTATTGGCGCAATGCAGCGGGCATCTATTTTATAGAGGAAGACGGACATGACTGATCGCATCGCAATCGTGGGTGGCTCCGGCCTGGCCTGGCTGGAAGAATTGGAAATCGAGCGCCAGAAAATCGTGGTCACGCCCTATGGCGAACCTTCTGCGCCTCTGGCCTTCGGGCATTTTGCCGGTATACCCGTCGTGTTTCTACCGCGGCATGGCGGTGAGCATACCATTCCGCCGCACAGGGTGAACTACCGGGCAAATATCTGGGCGCTGGAATCGGTGGGCGTCAAGCGCATCATCAGCGTCGCGTCTGTGGGTGGCATTTCCATGGAACCCGGCATCTTGTGCGTCCCGGATCAGATCATCGATTATACCTGGGGCAGGGATCACACCTTTGTCGAGTGTTGTGAAACCACCCCGATCAAACATGTGGATTTTTCACAGCCGTATTGCGAGGAGCTGCGCCATATCCTGATCAAGGCGGGTCGAAACGCCAGTGTGCGCATCAAGACAGAGGGAACCTATGGCGCAACCCAGGGGCCGCGTCTCGAATCTGCGGCGGAAATCCAGCGCATGCATCGGGATGGCTGCGACCTGGTAGGCATGACCGGCATGCCCGAAGCTGCCCTGGCGAGAGAGCTGGATCTGTGCTTCGCCCACCTGTCACTGGTGGTCAACTGGGCTGCCGGCCTGGGCAAAGGCCCCATTACCGCTCATGAAATCCAGAAAAACCTGGACGCATCCATCGAACTGGTAAAATCGTTGCTGAAAAATCTGGAGCTGAGTCAGGCATGAAAACACGAAAAAAATTGTTGCAGTGGTTGCCGGTTATCAGCGTTTCTTTTGCCCTGATCGTGACGGCGGCTTTTGCTGCTGATGATAGCCAGAAGCCCCTGGGCAAGATCGAAAGCGAGATAGCGGAAACACCCGACTCTTCCGCTGACACAGGAGCGGCACGGGAACTGGTTGAAAGTTTCGAATTGCATGGTGATCTCGATGGAGACGGGGATCAGGAAATCGTGCTGGCATTGCGGGACATGCCCGGCAATGGTGTCGCATTCCATTATCTCGTTATTCTGGAAATGGACAGGGACAGAGTGAAAAGCCGCTCCCTGTTCGTTGGTGACAGGATCAAGATCCTGGGTGGCGAAATCGCCGGCAACAGGATCACCATCGACCTTCTCGAACAGGCGCCAGACGATCCGGCCTGCTGCCCGACGCAAAAACTGGTGCGTACCTGGGAAATGGAAAAGGATGGCAGTTTCAGAGAACTGCCGGTAAAGCTGGCGGGAAAACTTTCCGTCGAGGATATTGCCGGGACAGAGTGGATACTGGCAAACCTGAATGACCAGGCCATGCCCGAGAATCCACAGATCAATCTCATCTATGAAGCAGGCCGCATTTCCGGCAGTGGTGGCTGCAACAACTACTTTTCAGAGATGAAAGACCTGGAAGCCGAAGCCGGAAACGTAAAGGTTGGCCCGGTGGGCAGCACGCGAAAAGTCTGCCCGGACGATATCATGGAGCTGGAAGGCAATTATCTGAAGCACCTGGGGCAGGTAACCCGCTTCAGTTTCACGGGCAAACAGCTGATTCTTTCCTGGCGTTCGGCCCAACAGTCCGGAACCCTGGTCTTCACACCCGGCAGAAAACTCGAATAAGCCCCGACCGCATTGTCAGGGCACCGTAGTCAGACTTGCGGAAAACCGTGTAACCCGTGTATAGTTCGCCCTCGCAACAGGCGCGTAGCTCAGCTGGTTAGAGCACCA
>DTXR01000660.1 GCA_012962365.1 Chromatiaceae bacterium
GCTCTTCCGATCTCGCCCATCTGGTGCTGGAAGCTGCCATTGTACGCTTTGGCGCCCTGCCCAGTATTGCGGCGGCATTGGGCAATGTCATCGCCGCCGGTTTCCTTCTGTTTGCCTTCCAGAAGGCTTTTCTCGCTTCCGCCGACGGGCAGCAGCGCCATGAGAATATCCGTCCGCCTCTACTGGCCGAGCGTGTGGTAGCTGCCGCTCTGGTTCTGGTATTGCTCACCACCGGCTTTTATTCCCAGCCCTGGCTGGAGCTTATCGATGCCTCTCTACAGCCCTTGAGCGCGCTGTTCGCTCATCATGGATAAAGGATCGTCAGAATGACTGAGTTATCCAATCTTCCACTGATTAGCCTGCTGCTGTTGTCCATGCCGCTAGCGGCCTTATGGATATGGCTGGTTCCCGACCCGCGCAAGGCGCGCTGGATCGCCTTGGGGACGGCAGTAATGGATCTGGCGCTGAGCCTGTTACTGCTGGCGGGTTTCGACAGCGCTTCGGCCGATTATCAGTTCGTGGAACAGGCGAAATGGATTCCATCCCTGAACGTGCAGTATCTGGTGGGCGTGGATGGTATTTCCATGCTGTTTCTGCCCTTCACCATTTTGCTGTTCATGGGTGTCATCCTTGCTTCCTGGAACAGTATCCACAACATGCCGCGGCTGTATTTCTCCCTGTTGCTGTTGCTGGAAAGCCTGACGCTGGGCATTTTCGTATCTATGGATGTGGTGCTGTTCTTCCTGTTCTGGGAGTTGAGCCTGGCGCCTTTGTATTTTCTTATCAGCCTTTGGGGTGTTGGGCCAAATCGCCGCTATGCGGCGGTAAAATACACCCTGCTGATGCTCGCAGCAGGCGTACCGCTGCTGTTCGGTTTCCTGCTGCTGGGTTTTGCTCATGCAGACAGCATCAACATGGCCGTCCCCCAAGGGTTGGCATTCGATTACCCCACCCTGCTGACCCTGCATTTGCCCCACGGTCTGGAAATGACGGTGTTTTTCCTGTTGTTGACGGGTTTTCTGGTAAAGACACCGGCTTTTCCCTTCCATACCTGGCTGCCGGTCGTCACCATGGAAGGCCCGGCGGCTGTCGCGGCACTGATGACCGGGCTCAAACTGGGCGTTTATGGCATCATCCGTTTTGTCGTACCCCTGGCGCCCAATCTGTCCCAAGAGTTTCATTGGCTGCTCGCCGGCCTGGGCGTGGTGGGTATCCTGTACGGGGCGGTGCTCGCGATCGCCCAGACCAATTTGCGGCAGATGTTGGCCTACTCCAGTATCAGTCACGTGGGACTGGTGCTGCTGGCCATCGCTTCCCTGAATCAGGCAGGCATTCAGGGCGCGCTTTTCCAGCTGCTGAACTTCACACTGGTCGCCGGCGGGCTGTTCCTGCTAACGGGGTTTCTGTACCAACGCACCGCTTCTACCGATGTGATCAGTCTGGGTGGAGCGGCCCGCAGTATGCCATTACTGGCCAGTTTCTATCTGTTGTTCGGCTTTTCCGCCATGGGCGTGCCCGGCACCAATGGCTTCCCGGCAGAATTCCTGATGTTGATCAGTGCCCTGGATACGCATACAGGCGCAGGTCTGGCGGCGCTGGTTGGCATGGTCATCGGTGCAGGTTATTTTCTCAGTATCTACCGCCGCACGTTCTTCGGCCCTGCGAACAATCAGGTCATTCTGAAGGTGCTGGATCTGCGCCCACGGGAATTGCTAATCATTGGCATGTTCAGCGTATTCGTTATTTTCAATGGTTTCTATCCCCAGGGGATTCTGGATTTCACCCAGGCGGCAACCGAACATTGGTTGAGCTTGCTGCAAACCAATTGATCTGAATACACCGCCAGTAATGATTGATAGGCCATATTTTTTATCTGCCTATCAGAACTATTACGTCCGCTGGAATATCCCCGCGTATATTGCTGTTATATAATCATGTATCCGTGAGTCCATCGGGTCACATAGCACAAGCTTTTGATTCGTCATGCTATACGAAA
>DTXR01000661.1 GCA_012962365.1 Chromatiaceae bacterium
AAATGAAAACGGGTGCTTAAGGCACCTGTTTTCATTTATGCCTGAACCCACGGATTCAGGTAATAGCGCACCAAAATCCTAAACAAACAACCAAAGTCTGTGTAAGGCTCTGTAAGGTGAAATGATCAGCTTCAGGCCATCAGTGACAGTGCGATGATGTAACTCAGCACGGCAAGAATGAAGGCCCCAATTTCCAGAACAGGGCGCAGTCTCTTCAAGTCGCGTGATTTCTTTCCCGGCAAATCAGCAACTCCCAGGCTCGGTATAAGGTCACGTACCTGGTCGCGCATAAGATAGGTCATGTGGTTCATTGTCGGCTCTCCTCTGTTCTATGTATGTTCTTAGCATAACATCATAATAGAACAAATAAAGAACAATTTTTGTTTTTCCTGAAAAGTTCGGTTTGCAGGATATTGCTGATACTCTCTGCCCGCCTGATTTTCTCTCGGGTATTTCTTCGGAATCTCGACTGCTCCTGTGGCATAATTCGCGGCTGCCTAGTATTGTTATCGATATTCAATGAAATCCAATCCGGTGGATCAAGCAGTAGAAACATTGTGCCAGAAGGGTTGCAAAGCCCTGTGGGCTGATCTCGAATTGATGGAACATGGGCAGGTTCTGCCAGAATTGAAGGCGTTGGACGCACATCAGCAGCAGCAGGTATTCAAAGAAATAAAAAGCATCATGACTGTGTATGAAGGTAGCTGCAATCTGGACTAGATGATATGAGAATCGCGCTGAAAATCGATGTGCCCACCTCAAGGGCTGCCACCGTGGGCGTCCCCAGATTGCTCAAACTGTTTGAAGAGTACCAGGTAACCGCCAGCTTCTTTTTTTCCATGGAATACAATGCCCAGGGACTAGGTCTGGTAGAAAAAGCCGTATCGCTGCTCGGCAAACGGCAAAAGCCGGAAATGACCTTGCAGGAAGCGATGCTGGCGGTGGCGGATGCCGGACATGAAATTGGCCTCTTGGGCTTCGATGCAGGCACTTGGCGCAACCAGGCGGCGTTTGCAGATGCGGACTGGACCAGCCATCAGTTGGCTCTGGGCATGGAAACCTTCGAACAACTGCTCGGTCATGCGCCGAACCGGTTTGCCGCCCCCGGTTGGCAGGTGAATGCGCATCTGCTGGCAATGGAAGAGCGTCTGGAATTCCGTTATGCCACCGATGTGCGGGGCAAATATCCTTTTCTGCCTTCCTTGCACAATGTAGTTTCCCAGTGTCCCCAGATACCCACCACCTTGCCGACGCTGTCCGAACTGCTGCTGACTGACGATATTGAACCGGACAAGGCACATGAATATCTGTATGCCGAGAGCCGTCATGTTCTCCCTTTCGGGCACGTGTATTCGGCAAATGCGGAGAACGAGGGCATCCAGCACCTGGATTTCATGGAAAAGATGCTGGTGATGTGGAAAGGGCAGGAAGGCAGCTTGCGCACGCTGGGCGAGATTCGTCGCGAACTGCAACCGGAGCAACTGCCGGTTCACCAGATCGGCTGGGGTGCAGTGCCTGGCCGCCGGGAGCACCTGGCCATGCAAAGCGTGAAAGCCGAAGCATGAGCCGGGGGGAGTCACGCCATAGCAACAGTGAGCTGCGGGATTGGGTCTACGCCGCATCTTCTCCGCTTCATGGTACGGGTCTGTTTGCGCGTAAGCCCATTGCTGCAGGTGAATACATCGGCAGTTACCACGGTCCCCGGGCGTCACGCAATGGCATGTATGTATTGTGGGTGTGGGAGCCGGACGAGAACGACGGGCAGGGCGACTGGGTGGGTTGCAGTGGCCGCAACCTGTTGCGTTATCTGAATCACTCCCTGGAATGCAATGCCGAGTTCGATGGCCTGGCTCTGTTTGCGCTGTGTGATATTGCGCCAGATGAAGAGATCACTTCTTTCTATGGCGATGAATTCGAGGAATCTCTGGCTCAGTCGTGAAGCTGTTACCCGCATTTTTTCTCCGGGCTTCAATCGATATCCTGTCATGAGCAACCCTTCCAACCCTTCCACCCGCGACAGGATCTACGCCCACCGCCAGGACAGGATCGACAGCTTCGTGTTCGATCAGCGCGTGGCGGCCGTATTCCAGGACATGATTTCCCGCTCCGTTCCCGGCTATGCCAGTATCATCGGCATGATTGGTATTCTTGCCAGGAAGCATGCGGTTGCCGGCAGCAATCTCTATGATCTGGGCTGTTCCCTGGGGGCGGCCACGGTATCCATGGGCAGGGAAGTAGGGCAGCGCGATTGCCGCTTGATTGCCGTGGACAATGCCCGGGCCATGCTGGAAAAGGCGGAAGAGCATTTTGCCCGTCACCAGCTTCCGGATGTGCAAACGATCTGCAGTGACATTCGCGATGTGGAAATTGTCAACGCCTCAGTCGTGGTACTGAATTTCACCCTCCAGTTTCTCGCGCTGGAGGAACGTTTGTCTCTGCTCAAGAGTATTCGCGCCGGCCTGCTGGATGATGGCGTGTTGATATTGTCGGAAAAGATATCTGGCGCGGACGCCGAAGAAGATGCGTTGCTGATCGAACTGCACCATGCGTTCAAGCGCGCCAACGGTTACTCTGACCTCGAGATCAGCCAGAAGCGGGCCTCCCTGGAAGAAGTGCTGTTGCCGGAAACCATCGAAGCACACAGGAAACGTCTGGCCGAGGCGGGTTTCAGCCGGGTTGATTTGTGGTTTCAGTGCTTCAATTTCGTCTCTTTTGTAGCGCGACCATGATTCCCCTGGAAAGGACCTGTCGGCTGCTCAGGGATGCGGGGATGGCGGCCTGGGCCGACATTCTGCCGCAACAGATCGAGCGGGCGCTGGATGCGGATCGTCATGGCGACTTGGGACGATGGCAACACCTGCTGCAGGGGCTGCCCCGGATTCAGACGACGGCGGTGGATCTGCAGGCCGATACCCTGCGTATTGGATTGGCGGATGAGATCGATGATGCTCTGCGCAGGGATATCCATCGAACCCTGCGCGCCCTGCAGCCCTGGCGCAAGGGGCCGTATGAAATCTTCGCTATCCCTATCGATACCGAATGGCGCTCCGACTGGAAATGGCGGCGACTGCAAGATCACATCCGGCCTCTGGTGGGCCGCAAGGTACTCGATGTGGGCTGCGGGAACGGCTATCACGCCTGGCGCATGAGTGGTGAGGGTGCTGAACTGGTTATCGGCATTGATCCCAGTCTGCTGTTTCTTGCCCAGTTCAACGCCGTCCGGCATTTCATGGCGGAACCGCCAGAGGTGCATTTTCTTCCCCTGGGAATTGAAGCTGTTCCGGAAAAGCTTGCGGCTTTCGATACGGTCTTTTCCATGGGTATTCTTTACCATCGCCGATCGCCGATGGATCATCTGGTTGATCTGAAGTCCTGCCTGCGGCCTGGCGGCGAGCTGGTGTTGGAAACCCTGGTTGTCGAAGGTGATGAAAACACCGTGCTCGTACCCGAAGGACGCTACGCCAAGATGCGCAATGTCTGGTTCATTCCTTCACCGGCAGCATTGAACGGCTGGCTGCGGCGTTGTGGTTTCAAGGATGTGAGGGTGGTGGATGTCGCGCCGACGAGCATTCGGGAGCAACGCCGCACGGACTGGATGGCATTCGAATCACTCGTGGATTTTCTCGATCCCGAAAATTCACGACTGACCGTGGAAGGGTATCCGGCGCCGACCAGGGCCGTTGTATTGGCTACCGTATGAGGTTTCAGTGGCACCGCCATCATGGGATCGCCTGGCCAGGGAAGTGAGCAGTATTCTGAGCTTCGAGGCTTTATTTCGGCACCTGCAGCAACATGGCATGGCCCTTCCCGTCGTCATCGGCAACCAGGAACAGCTTCTCGCCTGGGGTCAGCGCCATGCCTTCCAGTTTTCCATCGGTGCCACAGGCCAGACTATAGCTGGACAGGATATCCATCATGCGTGTTTTTTCCAGCAAGGGGTAAGGTGGCGCTGATTTCGGATCCGGTGATGATGGCAGACTGATCTTGTAAATCGCCTTGGTTCTTGCCTTGTAAAGAGGCTTGTTGTCTCTTTCCAAGACCGCCACGGTTCCGTCATCCAGAAATACCGCGGCAGACAGGCCGTTGCTTTTCGGCCTGTCCAGCGGATAGCGGTAGAAACGCCATTGAGCGCGGGCAGGCCAGTATTGCCCGATCTTCACCTGCCCCGGCTGGTTGTCTTTCCAGGAGCGCTGAAAAACCACCACCACCTGTTCCCGGTCGCCCGTTCCTGTGGATGCAATGCCTTCGAATCCCGCCTTTATCCGGTATTGTGCCACGGAAGGGGGAAGGGGGATTTCTTCCAGAACCTGGCCAGATTCATCTGTGTGAATGATCAGGTTGGGGCGTCCCCGGCCGCGCTTGCCTTCAGAGGCAAGCCAGAACCCGCCCTGGCCACGACGGGTGATGCCTTCCAGATCATAGGGCGGCTCCGATCCGTTTCGTAGTACGGGGATGCTGCGGGAAATGATTGCCTGGTGGCCGGAAACATCCAGCACCAGAATTTTCGGGTGAGGCAGGTTGTGATCGTGAACCGCATAAAGAACCGCCTCGTTAGTGGTATCGGCGGCCAACCCCGAGAGCGCGCCCCAACGCATATCTGCTTCAATGTGCCGGCAGGACATGCTGTACTTGGAGGCGGAAGCCAGGGTGCCGCAGCCAGCGGTAAGGCCCAGGATGAGTGCGGGCAGGAGCAACCTCAGGGCAGGCATGAGATCAGTGCCCTGGCTGGATTGGAAAGGGTGCGCGCGGTGTGTGTCACCAGACCAAGAGAGCGGTTGAGCTGAAGATCGACCGGCAATACCTCGAGTTCTGCCTGGGCCAGCATGGTTCTGGGCAGCAGTGTCCAGCCTAGATTGATTATCGAAAGCATTTTGAGTGTTTCCATATAGTTAGTAGACATACCTAATGTAATTTCAAGACCCCTGTCCTGTAAGGCGCGTTCCAGTATACTCCGGGTGTAGGTGGTGGGACCGGGCAGCACAGCTGGGTATCGGGTGAGGGTTTCCAATGAAACGGATGTCATTCCGGCCAACGCGTGCTCCACAGAGGCAACGAAACAAAGCTCGTCTTTCCAGAGTTCACGGGTTTCCAGGTTTTGCGGGGGTTCCGTGGGCAGCGTGACAATGGCCATTTCCAGCTCGCCTTTCTCAACGGCGGCGCAGGCGGCTTCCGAATCCATGAATCGAATATCCAGATCCACCCCGGCATACCGGTTGCGAAAATCGCGCAATACAGAAGGGAGGCGGTGCAAGCCGATGTGGTGGCTGGTGCCCAGCACCAGGGGGCCGGATATCGCTGTCTGCAGGCTACTGGCCAGGTGTTTCATGTCCTGGGTCTGCAGCAGTATCTCCCGTGCCTTGGGCAGCAGCACTTCGCCCGCATGGGTCAGGCGTACCCGCCTGCCGATGCGGTCGAACAGCCGGATATCCAGTTCTTCTTCCAGGGTGGCGAGGCGTTTGCTCACCGCAGGCTGGGTAAGATACAACTGTTGTGCGGCTGCAGAGAAAGAGCCGTTCTCTGCAACGGCGAGAAAGGTGCGCAGGCTTGCGAGTTCCATAGGCTATGATATTCCTTTAAGGAATGCTATTTATTAAAAATATGAATTTGTTTTATTTATTGTAGCCGGATATTCTGCAAACCTGAACAATAGAAAAGAAGACCAACATGACAGCCAGAACCCTCTACGATAAATTGTGGGATACCCATGTAGTGCGCACCGACGAACACGGCACCAGCCTTCTCTACATAGACAGGCAGCTTGTACACGAGGTGACGTCGCCCCAGGCTTTTGAGGGTTTGCGCCTGGCCGGGCGAAAGCCCTGGCGTGTATCCGCAAATCTGGCTACGCCTGATCACAACGTGCCAACCAACCCGGATGATCGTCATGGCGGTGTGGAAGCCATACATGATCCGGTGTCGCGTCTTCAGGTGCAAACCCTGGATCGCAACTGCCAGGAATTCGGTATACCCGAGTTCCCCATCAATGACCCCCGCCAGGGTATCGTGCATGTGGTGGGGCCGGAGCAGGGCGCCACCCTGCCGGGCATGACCGTGGTCTGTGGCGATTCCCATACGGCTACCCACGGTGCGTTCGGGGCTTTGGCCTTTGGTATTGGCACCTCCGAGGTGGAGCATGTGCTGGCCACCCAGTGTCTGATCCAGAAAAAATCCAGGGCCATGCTCATCGATGTGCAGGGCCAGGTGGGTGCCGGTGTGACCGCCAAGGATATCGTACTGGCCATCATTGGCAGAATTGGCACGGCGGGCGGCACTGGCTATGCCATCGAGTTTGCCGGCCAGGCTATTCGTGACCTGTCCATGGAAGGGCGCATGACGGTGTGCAATATGGCTATCGAGGCCGGTGCACGGGCCGGATTCGTTGCCGTGGATGACAGGACCATCGATTACGTGAAAGGCCGTCCCTTTGCGCCATCCGGTGAGCTGTGGGAGCAGGCCGTGGCCAGCTGGCGTGATTTGCACTCTGACGAAGGCGCTCGTTTTGATGAGGTGGTAATACTGGATGCCACGAAAATTCAGCCTCAGGTCACCTGGGGTACTTCTCCCGAAATGGTTGTGGATGTGAACAGCGCGGTGCCCGATCCGGATCAGGAGTCAGACGATGTGCGTGCCAACGGCATGCGTCGAGCCCTGGAATACATGGGGCTTGAGGCCGGGATGCCCATCACCGATATTCAGGTGGATAAGGTGTTCATCGGTTCCTGCACCAATTCCCGCATCGAGGATCTGCGCGCCGCCGCACAAATCGCCAAGGGACGCAAGGTGGCTGAGAACATCAGGCAGGCACTGGTCGTGCCAGGTTCCGGGCTGGTGAAGAAACAGGCGGAAGCGGAAGGTCTGGACAGGATTTTCACAGAAGCGGGTTTCGAATGGCGCGAGCCGGGCTGCTCCATGTGCCTGGCCATGAACGCCGACCGTTTGGAGCCGGGAGAGCGTTGCGCTTCCACTTCCAACCGTAACTTTGAAGGCAGGCAGGGCATCGGCGGGCGCACCCACCTGGTGAGTCCCGCCATGGCGGCGGCTGCGGCCGTGGCCGGACATTTTGTCGACGCGAGGGATTTTTGAGATGGAAAAATTTACCACATTCACCGGCAAGGTCTGCCCCCTGGACAGGGCTAACGTGGACACGGATGCCATCATCCCCAAGCAGTTTCTTAAATCCATTAAGCGCACGGGCTTCGGCCCCAACCTCTTCGATGAGTGGCGCTACCTGGATCACGGCGAGCCGGGTATGGACCCTGCCAGCCGCCAGCCCAA
>DTXR01000662.1 GCA_012962365.1 Chromatiaceae bacterium
AAGGAGGAATGGGAATAATTTGTAGTAGTTCGGACTTGATCTGACAGTTACCGGTTTTTCCGGGAGCGACTGTCAGACGTTCCCGGATTGCCACATCCTTTGCGCCCTGAAGGTTGATTCCGCGGCCATATTCAGACGGGGAAGGTCATATCATACCGTTACCGCCAAAAAACATTTTCCAAACACCGTTGCTGCTATTCACCCGGCTTTCACCAGGAACAAAGCCAGGCCATTTTTTCACTCTATAGGCAAAAGCAGTCTCGCCGTAATCACACCCTCTTCACTGACCAGTTCCACCTGCCCTCCATGTGCCTGAACTACTTGTTTCACAAGCCCCAGCCCCAGACCTGTACCCCGCGCCTTGGTAGTAAAAAAGAAATCGAAGGCATGGGCTTGTACATTGTCATCAAAAGCATTTGCAGTGTTGCTGATCTCAAGCCGCAAGTCAGTAGCATCCATACTCATGGCAATTTGAATCTGTCCACCATCGGCGCTGGCTTCTCTGGCATTTTTCAGCAGATTCAGAAGCACCTGCTGCATCTTCTCACTATCGATAAGGATTGCTGGACAGTCCGGGCATCGGTGGCGAATCAGTCGCAAATGCTTTTCTTCCATGAGCGCTTGTTCCAAATCCAGCACCTTGTCCAGCACCTCGTCCATCGGCACGGGTTGCTTGTCTTTTTTGACAGGTCGTCCATATTCCAGTGTTTGATTCAATAAGGATCCAAGCCGATCCACCTCGCCAAGCACCAAATCAACCCGTTGTCTTTCCCGATCCGAAAGGCCATTGCTACGGCTAACCGAGGACAATGCCAGCTTGATAGATGCCAGAGGATTACGCATCTCGTGCGCCAGCACAGATGCCGTTTGTCCAATCGTGGCCAGCCTTGCATGATCCAGCAGCTCTTCATGGGCCTGTTCCAATTCAAGCGTACGGGCTGCCACCTGTTGCTCAAGACTGAATTCATACCGTCTGCCCACCCACCTGAGCACCAGAAACCCCAGCAATCCAATCAACCCGTATGTAATGAGCAGCACCACATCCAAATGCAGGTGCAACTCGTCCATGAGCGCGAGCAATTCCGACAGATCGCTGCTGACGCCCAGCACCAACTGAATACCACTGTCTTTTGGTGCCGCGAGATCATGTAACAGGAGCAATTCCACGGAACCGGTATCGGTACTGTGCCAGGCAGTACCACGCCAGCGGCTCAAATCAGTAATCTTTTCACCACTCAGTTGACGAACCGAACCGGACAGAAAACTGCTCACAGGATAGGGTAGAGTCACGCCAGAGCTGCTGTCTGCAAGCACCGCGTTGCGCACAGGATCAATGAGAAAAATCCGGACACCGAAGGGCTGGGCATGTTCGATGAATTCCTGAAAGTTCTTCAATACAACAGTCTCGGGTACGCCGTCCTGCAGGCTGCGCTCCAGCATGGGCTGTAGACTGGCGAGCACTTCCTGATTGTGGCTGATGCCGTGTTCCACCAATTGCCTCTGTAAATAATCAATGATATGCCGACCACCCACCAGGCCGATGACAACCACCACGAGCAGCATCAGCACAAAGCTGATCAGCGACACCGTCAGGGGTTTTTGGTTTCGAATAAGACTTTTCAGGAACACTTGGGTACACTCGCCAGAAGACACTGACAGAGACTATACCACCGGAGCATCCTCCCCAATGGCAAACATACTGGTCGTGGAAGACGATGAAGTTTTTTCCCAACTGCTGATCATGCACATCGAAGATCGGGGACATACATCCCGAGCGGCGCACACGCTGGCGCAAGCCAGGGAGCTTCTGAGCGTTTCCACACCGGATGCTGTCCTGCTCGACCAGCAACTGCCTGACGGGTATGGCATGGATCTGTTGCGCGAGATAAAGACCGACAAGGACGCACCACCTGTCATCATGGTCACCGGGGTATCGGACAACGCCCTCGTCATTGAAGCCATGAAAGCCGGTGCCTACGACTTCGTGCGCAAACCCATGGACGAACTGGAACTGGACACCACGCTGAACAACGCCCTGCACAGTCATCGGTTATCACGCAAGGTGCGGGCCATCAGCAAGGCCACAGACTACGAAGTGGAGATGAACCAGATTGTGGGCAACAGCCCCGGCATCACTCACCTGTTAAAAACCATCGGCAGCGTCGCCGCCAGCCAGGCCAGCATCCTGATTACCGGTGAAAGTGGCACAGGCAAGGAAGTGGTAGCCAGAGCCATTCATCATCACTCCGAGCGCTCCGGACTCTTTCTGCCGGTGAACTGTTCCACCATCGTGGAAAATCTGCTGGAAAGCGAGCTGTTCGGCCATGAAAAAGGGAGCTTTACCGGTGCCGACAGGCGCAAGCCGGGAAAATTTGAACTTGCCAGCGACGGCACCCTGTTTCTTGATGAGCTGGGTGAACTCCCGCTCAGCCTGCAGGCCAAATTGCTCAGAGTGCTGCAGGAAGGAACCTACGAGCGGGTCGGGGGCACGGAGACTCTGCACACGAATGCACGCATCGTAACCGCAACCAACCGGAATCTGGAATCCATGGTAAAGGAAGGCGGTTTTCGTGAGGATCTGTACTATCGGCTCAACGTCGTCAACATCGTTCTGCCGCCCCTGCGCGACCGCATGGAAGATCTTCCCCTGCTCACGGAGCATTTGTTGCGCAAGATTAACCAGCGACTGCACACTCAGGTAAAGAACATTTCCGAGTCCGCCTGGGCGCTGATGCAGGCGTATCAATGGCCCGGCAATGTACGCAAGTTGGAGAATATCCTGACCCGCGCCACGGTGCTGTGTCGGGATGACACCATAACGCCGGACTTGTTGGGGATAGACGATGCCGTAGCCGATAAGGGTAAACCCAAGACAGAAAATAGTGACACAGTGGAACTGATAAGCCTCGAAACCCTGGAACAACGGCATGTACGCCAGATCCTGGAATACACGCGCTGGCACAAGGGCAAGGCTTGCGAGATTCTGGGCATATCCCGACCGGCACTGGAGCGGCGTATCAAGAAATACGGGTTTGACGAATCGTGAAATTATTTAACGCTCCCATCTGATCCTCCCCTGCTGCCGCTGCATAAAAAAAACAATCAATCAGACTCTGTCTCATTGTTTTATATACATTTATTATTTTTTTCTTCTTTTTGGCATGCTACCTGCTTTGTACAAGGCAGTCGTTCACAAGAACCGACCTTACAAACCAAACCAGCGTCATATCAAGACAGGAGAAAAACCATGAAAAAATTAATCACTATCGCCGCCATTGCCATCCTCGGGTCCACCACCGCCACCTGGGCGCACGATGAACACTTCGGTGGCAATGAAGATATGTACGGATCTGCGTTGACAGATCACAGCAAAGGAGCACCTACAGGTGGCGTCATGAAAGGCGAAGGCGATCTGTATGGCAGTCACATGGCCAACCCGGAAGACATCGCCAGCAACAAAAACGCCAAGCCCGAGATGCCCACTGGCAAGGAAAAACTGCATGAGCAGGATCCTGAAGGCTACGGCATCAAGTAAATGAACCTACTGCTGCCGGCGAACCCGGCAGCAGCCACCTGACTCGGATTTTTTAAAACCATACCGGAGAGTATCCAATGAAATTGAACAACATGATTGCGACCACCGCCTTGATCGCCGCGTTTTCGCTGCCTGCGATGGCAGACACGGCGGCCATGCCCATGAAACAGGGTCAAATGCCCATGAATCACAACAAAATGCAAATGATGCAAGGTGGCGGCATGGGGATGATGAATCCCGAGATGATGAAACAAAAGCAGGAAATGATGAAAAAGCACATGGCGATCATGGAGACGCGGTTGGCCAACATCGAGGCGCTAATGAGAGAACTGGTCGCCTTACAAAAGAAAAAATGAAGCATTGAAACAACAGCTTTCCCCTTCTAGTGAAGCATTGGGCTCTTCGGAGCCCTTTTTTAACCAGCGACCAAGACATCAACAAACGACTGTTGAGCGACCTGGCGAAACATCCGGGCGCATCCACCGGAGTGAAACATGAACATGAGTAAAACCTGGCCCTTCCTGCTGCTACTGCTTCTGACTGCTGTATCAAGCTATGCCCATACCCCTGGAGAACATGCCAAAGTCTATTTCAAGAACCTCAAAGACGGTGACACCATCAGCAACAACTACAAGGTGGAATTTGGTATCGAGGGTTATGGCATCGTACCCGCCGGCACCAAAGACAAGAGACGCCACACCGCTGGTCACCATCACCTGCTGATCGATCATCCAGGAAACCTGGACATGGACGAACCTCTGGATCACAGCAGGAACTGCATCCATTTCGATGCAGGAGAACAAGATGCCATTCTGAACCTGCCCCCCGGGAAACACACACTGCAACTGCTGCTGGGAGATGAAAACCACGAACCCACAGACCCACCGCTGATGTCGAAGAAGATCACCATTACGGTGCAATAGGCATGCTTTCCCTAACAGGCTGCTGAAAAAATCCTTCCTGGACTTTTTCAACCACGGAACCAGAAAATTCGACTTCCCGGTTCTTTCATGTTCAATGGCGTACTGCCATTGAACATGGCAGTACATCCTTGTACCGCACAGAGGCCGAAGAAAAACAGCGTTTTTCAACGGCCTGTTAGAGCGCATCGGCCGTCTGAAAGAAAAATATGCACGGGCTGCGCAGCATTACGAGATCAAAGCCATCCCTGATCCTGACACGGACAAAACCCAGTCGATTCACTGGAAGCGCAAGGAAAAACCTAATACCCAAGCCACCCATCCAGGCGTCTACTGTCTACGCGCCAATATCGATGACTGGGATGAAGAGCGTCTGTGG
>DTXR01000663.1 GCA_012962365.1 Chromatiaceae bacterium
ATGGGGGAGGTAGGGCGACGCAGGCGCCAAAGCCGAGAAATCAATATCATGCGCTCGGCAACTGCTCCTGCGTTGCTCTACCTCCTGCGTCCATGCAGTCGTCTGTATCCACCCTGAATCCACGGATTCAGGGTGGAGTTCGGGCGATTCGTAAGTCACATTCGTCCCATCGGCTATGCGGGTGATTTCGTCAAGAGTATGACGTTGCCCTGCATCAGCAGGTTCAGCGGATGAGCAGATATAGCAACACCAGATTCAGTACCAGAAGCAGCGCAGCAGAGCCCTTCCAGAAAGCCAGGGGGTTGCGCTCCATCAATGGCTGCTGGGTCAGATGGGTAAATTTTGGATTGGGATGGGAAAGATCGTACAGAAATTCCGAGAGCGTGTCGTAGCGTTTGCTAGGATCGGGATGTACCGCCTTGCGCAGGGCGCCATCCACCCAGGGTTGGATGTGCGGGTTATGCTGGCTGGCCGGTTGATATCTGAAACGCTTGGCGGCGCGTAGATTGTCATTGTCACCATAAGGCAGTTTTCCGGTAAGGAGTTCATAGGCAATGATGCCCAGGGAAAAGGTGTCAGAACGGTTACTGCAGCTGCCGTCCAGACATTCCGGCGCTCCATAGTCGAGGGTGACTTGTAACGCTTCCCGGTCATGGCTGTTGTTGACCTCCGCACTGCCGGCCACGCGGGTAGAACCAAAATCAATGATCTTGAGTACGCCGTGTGAATCGATGAGGATGTTTTCGGGCTTCAGATCCAGGTGGATCATCTCCAGCCGGTGAAAGGCGCGCAGGCCGTTGCTGATCTGGGTCAGGTATTCCCGGGTGGTATTGATGTGGGTTTGGGGGTGGTCGTCGATCCGCTGACGCAGGGACTGTCCGTCCACATACTCGGAGATGTTATAGAGAAAACGACGCTGAGGCGTCTCCAGAACCTTGAGCACATGGGGGTTGCTGATGCGTTTCCCCACCCATTCTTCGTGCAGGAAGGCCTCCAGAAAGGCCGGGTCGTCCCGGTAGTTTTCTGAGGGTGTCTTGAGAATCACTTTCCTGCCACTGCTCGTTTGCCGCGCCAGGAATACCTCGCTGCGTTTCGAGGCGTGGAGTTCGCGCAGGATCTCGTAGTCATCGATCTTTACGCCGGGCTGCAGCGGCGGAGGAAAAGGCAGTTCGGTGATTTTCTGCAGGATCTCTTCTTCAGTCCGGACAGGCAGGGCCGCCACTTTGATCAACTGACAAGTGACATTGTCATGGCTGCCATTGCGCAGGGATTCTTCCATGATGCTGGCGGTGCAGGCTTGCAGCTGCGCTCCTTGTTCACGCAGTATCTGGCGCAGCCGGTTGTCTGTAACGTACCCGCTGACGCCGTCGGTCGTGAACAGAAAGATGTCCCCGGTTTCTATCACTAGGGATCGATAGTCGATATCGACATGTGCATCGATGCCCATGGCCCGGGAGAGAAAATCCCGGTCTTTGCCCACCCAGACCCGATGATCCTGGGTGAGTTGCTCCAGTTCGCCGTCACGGAAAAGATACAGCCGGGAATCCCCTACATGAAACACATGAGCAGTGGTGGATTTGATGATCAGGCCGGTAAAGGTGGTGACCATGCCCTTGGCCGAGTCGTAGCGCATCTGGCCCTGGGACCACAACCAGCGGTTCAGTGCGCCCAGCACTTTGGTAGCCGAGTGCTTGACCGTCCAGGAGTCGGGGGTGCTGAAGTAGTCGTCCATGAAGTTGCGTACGCAAGTCTGGGCGGCGATCACGCCACCTTCCGAGCTGCTCATGCCATCACAAA
>DTXR01000664.1 GCA_012962365.1 Chromatiaceae bacterium
ATTGAACGATCCAGACAGGTGCCGGTTCTGGTGGATTTCTGGGCGCCCTGGTGCCAGCCATGCAAAACGCTCATGCCCATCCTGGCGAACCTTGCGGACCAATATCAGGGGAAATTCATCCTCGCCAAGATCAATACCGAAGAGCAGCAGGAACTGGCCGCGCAATTTGGCATTCGCAGCATTCCTAACGTCAAACTGTTCCGCAACGGCGAGCCTGTGGATGAATTTTCCGGCGCCCTGCCCGAAGCGGAAATCCGCAAATTCCTCGACAAGCACATCCCCAGAGAATCGGACGGCATGGTCGATCAGGCGGAACAAATGCTGTTGCAGGGTGACCTAGACAACGCCCTGGCTCTGCTGGAACAGGCGAAGGCCAGCGATCCGGTCAACAGCAATATCGACATCGCCCTGGCGCAGGCGTATGCCGCTGCCGGTAATGCAGAAAAAGCTTTGGAAATCTCCGATCAGCTCCCGGTCGAGCTTCAGGAAAAGCCTGAAATTCAGGTTTTACGTGGACTGCTGTTCTTTGAGCAACTGCTCAATGGGGCTCCTTCGGAAACCACATTGCGAGAACGCCTGAACAAAAACGACAACGACAGCGAAGCCCGCTACCTGCTGGCAGCACATCATGTGGTCAATCAGCGTTATGAGGATGCGGCGCAAGCCCTGCTGGACTTGATGCGCAAAGATCGCAGGTATGGCGACGATGCGGCCCGCAAGGCGCTGCTAAAACTCTTTGATATTCTGGAAGACGACCCCCTGGCGCCCCGCTACCGCAGCAGGATGATGAGCCTGATCTACTAGCTGGCAGAGTTTTCAGCCTCGATGCCGAGCACCATGGCCTGATTGTCAGATACCTGCCAGCGCACATTGCACCCGGCAAGTCGCATACCATACACACGGTCTTCCTCTACTTCCTTGCGGTAGGCCGGGCGCGGGTCCAGCGCCACCAACTGCCCGATGAGGGATCTTAGCGTCTCCCCCGACGGCAGCTGGAGCAATTGTTCCCTGGCCTTATCTGAAAACACCACCTGCAGCTGTGTCTCAGGCGCATGGGGCGCGAATCCACCTGTAGCATCAGGCACTGCATCCACATAGGGCAGGTAAGGCTTGATATCCACCACCGGCGTGCCATCCAGCAGGTCTGCTCCGCGCACATGCAAGCACACCCTGCCCTCTCTGATATGGATATGATCCAGCCGCACCACCGACAAACCCAGATGATTGGGACGAAAGGGTGAACGCGTGGCAAAAACACCTATGCGCCGGTTTCCACCCAGCCGAGGCGGGCGAACCCGCTCTCGCCACCCTGATCTGCATTCTGATGAAAGATGAAAGACAGCCAGATATGGCTGAAAGTCTCCAGCCCATCAAAAAGCGCCGGTTTGTCATACCCGGGCAGCATTTCTACAATGCCGGATACATCCACCAGCCCGGACTGGCGGGGGATGCCGAATTTTTCCTGGAAGGGTGTCTTGATACGGCCAATGACCGCGAGGGAATGCGCAGAATTCACAATCTCTGCCTGGCTGATCCGTCTGTCAGCTGATTATCTCAGGAAGAGGAACGGCAAGCTACCGGCAATGCCGGCAACCTGCCAGCATGAATTCGACGATGCGCTATGCCGTCCTCAGCCTTTCTTGCTGGTATCACTCTTAGAGGTTACCGATTGCACTTTCTTGCCAGGCAGCTTGCGGCAATAACCGGCAATGCTGCGGCCATCGCTACGCTTGTAGCCCTTGACCCAGCGGCAGCTGGTCGAGGTTGCGCAACTGGATTTTTCCATTCCTTTGCAAATGCCTTCTGCACTACTGTACCCAGAGGTGATGGAGAGGAGAATGGCGGCGGACAGTGTAGATATCATCATATTGGCTTTCTTCACGTTGAACATTCCTTTGTTGGTTGGATCAAAGCCGGGCAATCCCCCCGGCATGGCCAGTTTAGGGAAACTACCAATATGTGTCTGTAGGATTGGTCCTACCTCGCTATAGGACGCGTTCTGAATGTGGACTTTCAGCCTGGCATGGCTACAGGCAAGCGCCTTGCTCCCCAATCGCCGGGAAGGGGATCGAACACGCCGGGAATCTTCTCGCCGCAGCTGGCGCAGCAGCCTTTTTCGTCCAGCCCCCATTTACCCAGTACGTACCAGTCCCGTTCGATGAGCAGTTCACCACAATTGTGACACCAGGTACTGCCGCCCCGGCTGTCGTGAACATTGCCCGTGTAGACATAGTGCAGCCCGTGCGCCATGGCCAACTCTCTCGCCCGTGTGAGCGATGCCGGTGATGTCGGCGGCACATCCAGCATCTTGTAGTCGGGATGAAAGGCACTGAAATGCAGGGGCACATCTGAACCCAGCTCGGTAGCAATCCAGTCGAGCATGCGCTTGAGATCATCCTCGGAATCGTTATGCCCGGGGATCAGCAGATTGGTGATCTC
>DTXR01000665.1 GCA_012962365.1 Chromatiaceae bacterium
GGTTTCTGTTTCCCGACACTATTGGCACAAATAGCCGGGAAGAATCATACTTGTTTTAGTATGATTGGCATCTGTAAAAAGAGGAGGACGATTCGCGGTGTTTGAGTTTATAGAAGCAGGCGGCCTGTTGATGTGGCCGATCATCGCCTGTTCGGTGATCGCCATGGCGATCACGCTGGAACGGTTATGGGCATTTCGGCGCAGACGCGTGGTACCGGATCACCTACTCCCGCAGATCTGGAAGCTGTACAAGAGCAGAGAACTGGACAGGCAGCGTATCATGGCCATTCGCGAAAGCTCGCCCCTGGGGCGTTTGTTGGCAACGGGCCTGACCAATCTGCAACACTCTCGCGATGTGATGAAAGAAGCCATCGAGGAAGAGGGCAGGCAGGTGGTTCATGGCCTGGAGCGCTACCTCAACGCGCTGGGTACCATAGCAGCGATAGCACCTTTGTTGGGACTGTTGGGCACGGTATTTGGCATGATCGAGGTGTTTGCAGCCATTACCAGTGCCGGAGGCGTGGGCAACCCTGCGGTACTCGCTGGCGGAATCTCCAAGGCGCTCATTACCACGGCTGCCGGTCTTTCGGTGGCCATTCCCAGCCTGATCGCTCACCGCTATCTTACCGGGCGGGTGGATGAACTGGCGATCGCCATGGAGCAACAGGCCATCAAGATGGTGGAAGTGTTGCATGGAGAGCGGGAGAAGTAATGAACATTCGTCCGTCCCGGCGCACGAGAAATATTCTGGTAGACATGACGCCGCTCATCGATGTGGTATTCCTGTTGTTGATCTTCTTCATGGTATCCACCACCTTTGACAAGCAGACCCAACTCAAAGTGGATCTCCCCGAAGCCAGCGCCCAGGCGGAGGAAAACCAGGAGCAGAAAACCATTGCCATCACCATAGATGCCAAAGGCAATTTCTATGTCGATGATCAGGAACTGGTGACACACGACGTGGATACCCTCAAGCGCGCACTGCTAAAGACGGCGGGTGAACGTACAGATATCCCCGTGAGCGTCACCAGCGATAAACAGGCACCCTTCCAAGCGGTAATGATGGTGATGGACGCTGCCGGACAACTGGGTCTGAGTCACCTCAGCTTTCTTGCCAGAGCTGCGGAAGCCGAGGAATAGACACCCTTGAAAAGCATCTGGTACGGCAAAAACCCGCTGAGTTACCTGTTGCTGCCTTTCTCCCTCGTTTTCTGGGTGCTCAGTAAGGTTCGTCGCTTGCTGTTTCTGCTCCGCCTGAAGAAAACCCACCGATTTTCTGCTCCCGTTATCGTCGTAGGCAACATCACCGTGGGGGGTACAGGAAAGACACCCCTGGTGATCTGGCTGAGCCAGCATCTCAAGGAACTGGGTTACAGGCCGGGTATCGTTTCCCGGGGGTATGGGGGCAAGGCCAGCCATTGGCCCCAGCAGGTCAGACCGGACAGCGACCCGGTGATCGTGGGTGACGAGGCTGTGCTGCTCGCACGTTTGAGCGATTGCCCTGTCTGCGTGGCGCCAAAGCGATCAGATGCCGTGCGGGACTTACTGCAATACACGCAATGTAACCTTGTGCTGTCTGACGATGGTCTGCAGCACTACGCAATGGCACGGGATATGGAAATCGTCGTCATCGATGGAGAACGGGGGTTTGGCAACGGCTTCCTGTTACCGGCCGGGCCCCTTCGTGAACTGCCAGGTCGTCTGCGAAAGGCGGACTTGCTGATCAGCAACGGTGTGTGGCGGGAAGGCGTGCCTGCCATGACCATCCGGGAGCCCCTGGTGCTGCCCCTGCAGAACCTGGCGGAAGAACCTCAACCGCTTTCGAAAGCGGCTGGCGAGAAGGTTCATGCCGTGGCGGGGACAGGAAACCCCCGGCGCTTTTTCGATATGTTGCAGCACTACGGGTTGGAAATCGTTCCTCATGCTTTTCGGGATCACAAGATTTATCGGAAAAAGGATCTCCTGTTTGATGATGATCTGCCGGTGCTGATGACAGAAAAGGATGCTGTAAAATATGCACGATATGCCACGGGCAGACATTGGCTGGTGCGTATCGAGATGGTTCCGGATGCCGATTTTGTAAACGAATTTGATCATTTGATGAAGGGTTTGAAACATGGACAAGAAACTGCTTGATATCCTGGTTTGTCCGATCTGCAAGGGCAAGCTGATCTACAAGAAATCTGCACAGGAACTTATCTGCAAGGTAGATCGTCTGGCTTTCCCGATTCGTGACGGTATTCCCGTCATGCTCGAACAAGAAGCCCGCCAGATGGCGCCAGACGAAGAAGTCTGATGCGTGTCGTCATTCCCGCGCGCTATGCTTCCACCCGCTTGCCGGGAAAACCCCTGCTGGAACTGGCGGGAAAGCCCATGCTCCAGCATGTGCATGAATTGGCCTGCCGCAGTCAGGCGCAGGAAGTCGTCATCGCTACGGATGATGAGCGCATCGCCCGGGCTGCCGATGGCTTTGGCGCCAGGGTGTGCATGACCAGTGCCGGGCACGCCAGCGGCACCGCACGCATTGCGGAAGTGATCGATGTCATGGGCTGGTCGGACGATGAAATCATCGTCAATCTTCAGGGGGATGAGCCGCTGATGCCGGTGTCGTTGCTGAATCAGGTCGCTCAGGACATGGAACACCATCAGTATGCAGATACTGCCACCCTTGCGGCACATCTGGAGCACTCCGAGCAGTTGTTCGATCCCAATGTGGTGAAGGTGGTGCTGGATCGGAAAGGCTATGCGCTGTATTTCAGCCGTGCGCCCATTCCGTGGAAGCGGGACCAGATCACCTGGGGTCAGAAAGTTACTGCGGAAACAGCCAGAGGTTATCTGAGGCACATCGGTCTGTATGCCTATCGTGCTTCATTCATCAGGGAGTATGTCACCTGGCCGGAAGCACCGATCGAGACTCAGGAGTCCCTGGAACAGCTTCGCACCCTGTGGCATGGCAAGCGTATTCATGTGTCTCTGGCGGCAGAGATTCCTCCAGCGGGAGTGGATACTCCGGAGGATCTGGTAAGAACAGCATCCCTGTTGGCCCCGCCAGGCTGACGGAGACGTTTGATCAGAATTTGTAGGTCACTCCCAACAAAGGGTCGTGAGTGACAGTGTCATAGGTGAAATAGTCTGGCGTACCCTTATCATCGTTGCTGTAGTCCACCCAGGTGGCCTTGTACTGCAAGTCCAGGAAAAAGCTGTCCTTGAAGTGGTAGCGGGCGCTGATGACGGCGGCCCACGTGCTGTCCACACCGACATTCAAGCCACCCACCGCCACGCGTCATCATCGACCAGTGATTGTTGAAGGGATGTATCCAGCGCACACCGATGACCGGATCCACCCAGTCTTCGCTTGTGACGCGCCCAATGCTCCCGGGCGGTTCTCCCTGATTTGAGGCAATCTTTCCGCCAAAGCAAGTCCGTTTGGTTTCAAGTCAAATTTAAAGTGTACTGCATACGGCGACAGAGGTGTTGTCGGTTCGAGCCAAAAAA
>DTXR01000666.1 GCA_012962365.1 Chromatiaceae bacterium
CTGCTTCTGTGTCGCTTCTGCAATGCATTCAAATCCCAGCGATCATGTATCCCTTAAGAATCGTGCGAACTACCGAGAAGCAACCATGGTTAATGATAGTCTGTAGGCTATGCCAACACAAATCCCTTGTCTCAAAGTACATCTAAACTACCAGGTCTACCAGCAGATAGCGTAAAATCCCTGTTTCTGCAAAATACCTGATTTGCCATGACAACCCATCAACAGGATACGATACGCAAGCTGCAGTGCCTGGCGCCGGCATCCTTCCAGATAAGGATCGATGGCCAATGCATGGCACCTGCGCTGGAAGACGGGAAACGGGTGCCGGTCAGGGCTTCATCCCAATATTGGCCAGGCGATATCATCGTATTTGTAGACGATTTCGGTCAAGTGCTGGCGCACAGGCTTTTGGGTGTGTATTTGAACAAGGAAGGCGTTTACTACCTGACGCAGGCAGACAATGCACAGGGTGCTGACAAAGGAATCGCCCGACAGCAGATCATTGGAAAAATCATGCTCCCTGTTCCCCCGACCAAACGGCTGCACTCCATAGGCCGGTTGCTGAAATTTTCAGGCAAGTGGATCATAGCCCGTGCGATTCGCTGAAACCTTTTTACTCGACATAAACAGCTTCCCGGAAGACCAAAATGGTACAGCCTGGGGAGAGGAAGCGCTCGCCATCAAATTTCTTGGCGGACCTTATGTTTTTCACGGATTGAATCTGGCACAAGAAGCTGCCGTCACCCGGCGTTTCTCAGACCTGGTCTGTCCCCTGCCCGGCGAAGATGAAACCACCATCGATACCCACATCTACAACCTTCCCGAATCCTGTTTCAAGACCATTGATACCAGAAATTGGGAATACCACCTGGATTTCGACTACCAGGCCACACATATACGTATTGCTGGAATGCGATTTGTTGCACTGATTCAGCTCGAACCCTGCATCCGGGCCTGGATGTGGACCTGTGATGATGAGCATCTCATTGCCAACAGCGCATTTGAAAACCTATTTCGTGTCATCGTGGCATACCGGCTGTTGGCTCAGGGAGGCATGGTGTTGCACAGCGCCGGCTTGACCGACAATGAAAAAGCCTGGCTTTTCATCGGACGTTCGGGCGCGGGAAAATCCACCATTTCCAAACTGGGAGAAAAAGCCGGTCTCACCATACTCAGCGACGACATGAACGCCATCGTTCTTGAAGATGACACCTACCTGACAGAACAACTCCCCTTCGCAGGGGAGCACGGGCAAACAGCACTCACCAAGGGAAAATTCCCTGTACAGGCTGTTTATTACCTGCAAAAATCATCTCACAACAGGCTCGAAGAAACACCGGCCGCCAATCGTCTTGCAGAACTGATGGTTTGCAGTCCTTTCGTCAACACGGATCCCTACCGCTACGCTGCCCTGGCACAAAATCTGTCCCTACTCAGATCCCGGGTCTCTGGCGGGAACCTGAAGTTCCAGCTGGATGGCGGCTTCGAAGAACTCCTGAACAGGTAAGCATCTATGCGTATTGAACCTTCTATCGTGTTGCAATTGAATTCGGATGTCCGGCAGACCCGTGTTGCCGATGAAGGCATCATTCTGCGCCAGGATGACGGTGAAATACTGGTCGTTAACGAAGTCGCCATCCGTTTCGTCGAACTGATCGACGGACAAAGGAGTCTGGGCGAACTGGCAGACCTGCTGCTGCAGGAGTACGAAACGGAAAAGAGCACACTGATCGCCGATTTGGCAGAATATGCCGGCGAACTTGTCAGTCAGAATGTATTGAATGTCGTGGCGCCATGAGCAGTTTTGCAGCAAAGATGCGCCAGACCTGGGATCAGAACATCCTGTTCTCGGTACTGCTGGAGCTTACCTACAACTGCAACCTGGACTGCAGCTTCTGTTACAACGAGAAAGGCATTCAGGGTAAGCCATTGAGCCGGGAGCAATACCTGGAACTGTTCCAGGACCTGAAGAGCATGAGCGTGTTCAACCTGATCCTCAGTGGCGGTGAACCCCTTGCGCACAAGGACTTTTTCTTTCTGGGGAGCAAGGCCAGGGAAATGGGCTTCGTCATCAGAATCAAGTCGAACGGCCATGCCCTGCATCCGGCCACGGCAAAACGCCTGAAAGAGGAAGTGGATCCTTTCAGCATCGAAATCAGCCTCCACGGTGCTTGTGCAAAAACCCATGACAAACAAACACGGGTGCCCGGGAGCTTCGTGCAACTGGTAAAAAACCTGCGCACACTCAAAACGCTCGGAATCCGATTTCAGCTGAACAGCGTACTGACCCGCTGGAATGAAAATGAAATCGCCGATATGTACAACCTGGCAGAGAAGTTTGAAGTACCCTTGAAGTTTGACAGCCAGGTCACACCCAGGGACAACGGTGATCAGTCGCCGCTGGAAATTGCTCCCAGCGCGCAGAAATTACGTGAGTTGCTTCAAATCCAGCACAACTTCCGCGAACAGACAAAGGCAGACAAAGCAGCACAAACGGCAACGCCCCGCAGTTACTGCGGGGCAGGCGCTTCAACCATAGCCATCGATCCCGTGGGAAACGTTTTTCCTTGCGTACAATGGCGGCGCAAACTGGGAAACTTACACCGGGACAAGATACGACAAATATGGGAAAACAATGCAATATTGACCAGTATTCGCCAAGTCAATGAAGAAGCACGTAAAAACATTCTTGCTCAGGGAGAAAAAGTTTCCCGGGGGGCATTTTGTCCTGGTGTGGCGGATCTCATGACAGGAGATGCATCGACCATCTACCCTTCTGTGCTTTTGCGCAGTAAACTATACGAAGACATTCTCAACAGGTCAGGTACCGATGAAAAACTCACAACCGAATAGCAAGCAGACATCGACAGAAAAGCGCTCGGATAAAAAAACCTACAGCAAGCCCCGCACCTTGAGCAGAGAGCCATTGGAAGCCATGGCGGTCGTGTGTTCCGGCCCTACAGCCAAGGCTACTCCTTTCGGCTGCAATCTTGGGCCGATTTCTTCCTGAAGCATTCA
>DTXR01000667.1 GCA_012962365.1 Chromatiaceae bacterium
CGCGGAATCATGGCCACGCCGATGATGATGCGCTGGCGCAGAGGCTCACCGATGAACATGGCGCCGCCAAACTTGCCGATCAGGGCCACTAGAAGGAACAGGAAAGAAAAGCTCCAGATGAAGGAAGAACCCCAGTCGATTTCGTGCAGGTTGAGGGACAATCCCACCATTACAAAGAAGATCGGCGTAAACAGCTGGATGATGGGACGCATCTCGTTTTCGATCCGCTGTGAGAATTCCGGTTGCGTACGCAGGGCGATGCCGAAAGGCAGGAAAAAACGCCGGGATAAGGCCAGTCCTGCAGCAAAACCGCCCAGTAATTCCGGCGCCCCCATTTCGTGCGCCAACCAGGCAAACAGCAGCACCAGTGATACCATGGAGGTGGGAATAAGGCCCGGGATGTCACTGATTGTATCGAAGTGTCTGATCAACACGGAAATCAGTTTGGCGGCGATAGGAGCCAGGATAAAGAACAGGCCGATGAACGCCAGTACCTTGCTGGTGTTGGCCATGGAGATGCCACCTGCGATGGAAAATTCGTAGAGCAGCGCCAGCAGCACCACGCCCATGACATCATCCAGTACCGCGGCACCAAGCACGACCTGGCCCTCCCGGCTATTGCGTTGTCCCAGGTCAGTCAACACCCGCACCGTGATGCCGATACTGGTAGCGGTCAGCGCGCCACCAATGAACAGTGAGACCAGTATTTCCAGCCCGAACAGCTGATGAGCCAGCAGAAAACCCAGAACAAAGGGGATGAGGAAGCCGCCAATGGCGACCAGGGTGGAACTGCGGCCGGTTCGCATGAGCTTGCGAATGTCAGTTTCCAGTCCCACCCCGAACAGCAACAATAAGATGCCGATTTCTGCCAGCAGTTTGATGATTGCATCGGGTTGCAGCCAACCCAGCAGGCTGGGGCCGAGCACCACGCCGGCCATCAATTCGCCGATGACTGACGGGGCTCCCAGGCGCACGGCAATTTCAGCGAACAGCCTTGCCGTGACCAGGATGACCAGCAGGTGCAGCAGAAAGATGTGGGTTTCCATAGGCGTATTTAACCTGAACCCACGGATTCAGGTTTAAGACAAAATAGGCATTTAGAATACCATGAGCGGTGGTTGATCCAGCAACACCTTTTGTTGTTCCAAAATGGTGAGCTGCTCCTGCCAGTAGGCGCCGGTATTGAACCAGGGGAAGGCTTTGGGGAAGGCGGGATCATCCCAGCGGCGGGCCAGCCAGGTGCTGTAGTGAATCAGACGCAAGGTGCGCAAGGGTTCGATGAGCGCCAGTTCACGGGTGTCGAAATCGTGGAACAGCTGATAGCCCTCGATGAGCTCGCTGAGCTGCAGGGTCATGTCCTGGCGGCTGCCGGACAACAGCATCCAGACATCCTGAATAGCCGGGCCATT
Source organism: Chromatiaceae bacterium (assembly GCA_012962365.1). Lineage (GTDB taxonomy): Bacteria > Pseudomonadota > Gammaproteobacteria > Chromatiales > Chromatiaceae > Thiolapillus. The sequence continues at coordinate 1,410 of DTXR01000667.1, forward strand.
GCGGCAGTCGTCCATGTCCACGAAATGCGGCCCCTGATCCGTCCATAGGATGTTTCCCGGATGGCAGTCGCCATGCAGGCGCAGTTGTTTGAAATCGTAGCGGTCAAAGATATCGTCGATCCGGTTGAGCAGCTCTTCACAAAGGGTGAGATAGGCATTGGCGGTTTCCAGGGGCAGCATTCCTGATGCGCGCAACCAAGCGAGGGATTGCCGGCCCAGGCCGTCCACACTGAGGGTTTCCCTGTGCGCGAAAGGCCGGCTGGCACCAACGGCATGGATGCGTCCGAGAAAACGGCCGATCCATTCCAGGTGATCGGGGTCTTCCAGATTGGGGCTGCGGCCACCCTGACGCCGATACAGGGAGAAGCGGAATCCCTGGTATGCGAACAACGTCTGCCTGTCGGCACCCAGAAGCGGCGGCACCACCGGGATCTCCTGTTCCGCCAATTCAAGGCTGTAGGCATGGTCTTCCAGGATGGCTTCGTCGGACCAGCGTTCGGGGCGGTAGAACTTGGCGATGATGGGCGGCTGTTCTTCCAGGCCGATCTGCAACACCCGGTTTTCGTAACTGTTCAGGGGCAGCAGGCTGCCGTTGACCTCGAACCCGACGCTTTCGATAGCGTCGAGGATCAGATCCGGGGACAGGCGGTCGTAGGGATGACTCAAAGGCTAACGCCGGCCTTGCGCAGTTGTGCCGGTAGCTGCTTGGCGTTGAACCCCCGGATCTTACGATCACCGACTACCAGCAGCGGCACGGCCTGTCCGCCATGGCGCCGGAAATCCTTGAAGGCGCGGGCATTGCGCTGCACATCCATTTCGACGAAGCGAATCTGGCGCTGCTGCAGCCATTGTTTCAATTGGCGGCAATGGGCACAGCCGGCAGTGCTGTACAGGGTGATGCGTGGCTGCCCGCTTTTCATTCGCCGGTGAGACGCTGTTCCGCCTCGCGGTATTTCTCGGCGGTTTTTTCGATGATCTCCTCTGGCAGTTCCGGGCCGGGAGGTGTCTTGTCCCAGTCCAGTGTTTCCAGATAGTCGCGCACGAACTGTTTGTCGAAACTGGGCGGGCTGATGCCCGGCTGATACTGGTCTGCCGGCCAGAAACGAGAGGAATCCGGGGTCAGGGCTTCGTCGATGAGGTGCAGCCCACCACTCTCATCCAGCCCGAATTCGAACTTGGTATCTGCGATGATGATGCCCCTTTTCAGCGCATAGCCGGCAGCTTCGCGATAGATCTGCAGGCTGATGTCACGTACCTGTTCTGCCAGATCCCGCCCCAGCAGCTTCACCGTGTGGTCGAAATCCACGTTTTCATCGTGTGCCCCGATCTCTGCCTTGGTGGATGGAGTGTAGATGGCTGCGGGTAGTTTGTCGGCCAGCTGAAGCCCTCCCGGCAGGGCGATGCCGCAAACCTGCGCCGTTTTCTGGTAGTCTTTCCAGCCTGAGCCGATGATATAGCCGCGTACGATGGCTTCTACCGGCAAGGGCTTGAGACGCCGCACCACAATGGCCCGGTCGCCCAATGCCGCCCTTTCGGCAGCATCGGTGACGACGGATTCGAGGGGGATGTCCGTCAGATGATTGGGAATCAACACCGAAGTGCGCCGGAACCAGAAATTCGATACCCGTGTGAGCACCTCGCCCTTGCCGGGTATGGGCTGGGGTAGAATGACATCGAAGGCCGACAGCCGGTCGGTGGTCACGATGAGCATGGTTTCATCGTCGATGGCGTAGATGTCGCGCACCTTGCCGCGATTGACGAGTTCAAGGCCGGAAAGATCAGACTGGTACAGGGCGGTCATATCAACAGTGATACAAAGAAAAAAAGAGATTATACCCATGCAAGAGCAGGCACACAGCGACTATCTTCAGGCTTTTCGTGGCAGCTTCACGTCCGCCCTGCGCTGGCATCATCTGGATGTCCTGTGGCAGCGCCTGCGGGAGACCCCGGAAGGGTGGTATGTGTACGCCATCGGGGTGAAGCCACCTGCTGAAACACTGAGTGCAGCAGATTTCCTGTCTTTTCTGGAAGGTGTGGACAAACTGCTGCGGGAAGAACACGAGGAAGACTATTGCGGCATCGTCTATGCGGATGACTTGAAGGCGCCGACCATGATCAAGATCTACGACCCCCACAATCTGGGTGTGGTGTGTGGCTTTAGTGAAAACCCGCCCCTGCCGGGGTGGGTGCTCAGCCACATGCCGCCGGTGGATCTGCAATCGGATCGGCTTTTGCCCAATAACCGCAAGCGTTGGTGGCGGCGCCTGTTCGGCCAATAATGCAAATTGGCAATCAGCCAAATAACCAAGTAAAATGCTCTACTATTAGAAAGACATGTTTCTGGAGCAAGACAGATGAGTGATGAACAAAAACAGCAGCAGGCCATGGCGGATATTACCCGCGCGGTGATGAATCTGCTGGACAAGTGGAAGCTGGACAACAAGACCATGCACGAGATACTGGCCATGCCGGATGATGTGAGAACCCGCAGTTTCGCCAGTTTTCGTGATGGCAAGGCGGTGTTTCCCAACCACCCTGACGTATTGCGCCGCTCCCAGTACCTGCTGCGTATTGCTGATGCTCTGCGCACGGCCTACCCCATGAACCCCAAGATGACGGGGCGCTGGATTCATCAGGGGCAGCGACGTTTTGGCGGCAGAACGCCGATTTCCATGATCCTGAAAGACGGTGAAACCGGTCTGGTTACCGTTCTTTCGGAGCTGGATTGCACATTTGCCTGGGATTGCTCCGGTTCCAAGGCGGTTTCCTGCGCCAAATAGCTTTTTTATGCACAAAAAAGGGGCGTTTGAAAAAGCGACCCTCTTTTTTTGTTTACGGCCCGGGGAAATGGGGTTGTACCTATATAACTTGCTGATTATAAAACAATAAAAATTTGTATAATTTTTGTACGATTTGAGTTGTACAGCATTGATTACGGTGTCTTGTGACTGTTCTCAATGTTTATACACAAAGTTATCCACAGTTGTTGTGGATATATTGCAGAATTGTTTCAAGACCATGAAACTGTACGATGATCTGCATGTGTTTTGCTTCAAATATTCCCTAACTTATTGAATTTCTGTTTTTCGACGCTGCCTGCCCGGTGCTGTTGCAGCTTTCCTTTCTTGGGATATGTACGGCAAGCCAATATTGAGGTACCGTAAAGGAGCCTCTGACTTAAGTCGTGAACGCGTATCTTGCGCCCAGAATGTCCGGCTTCTTCGTTGCAAATCTTCGCAATACCCCA
>DTXR01000668.1 GCA_012962365.1 Chromatiaceae bacterium
CGGAGAGCTTGGGCAGGTACAAACTGTACCCAACTCATTTCCTGGTTAACATATTGATTGAAAAGAAAAAACATCGGCATTTGGAGTGGCTTGGTGAAATATCCGGGCTAAGTTACTATGCCGCGCGCAGACTATCGAAAAACGCTGTCTTTCAACCGCTTGTGAGCGCAATCATTCGGGCGTGTCCAGGCCATACGGCGGTGGTTGAAGGTTCAGCAGGGGGCCATCGCTATCGTCGAGATGCAGGTCGCCGGTTTCTGCCGTTTCGATCTCTGCCACGACCAGCGCTTCCCAGCCGCCTTTGGGTGACGGCTGTACTTCCACGATTTTTCCCGCACCTTGGGGGGATTTGCTCTGGGGTGAAAACAGCTTGTCACCAGCTTGGGGCGTGGCTTCAGTCTCGAAGCGGGAAAGATACATGCGACGTTTCAGCTGTCCCAGATACTTCATGCGCGCCACCACTTCCTGGCCGGTGTAGCAGCCCTTGGTAAAACTGATGCCGTCCAGAAGGTCCAGGTTGAGCATCTGTGGAATGAAGGCTTCGGTCGTGGCTTCCAGCACCGTTGGGATGCCGCTGCGGATGTTTTGCAGAACCCACCCGTCGCTGTTTGCGGTGACCGCTTTCTGCGCCCATTTTTTCCAGAGTGCGATGAGAAGATCGCCTTCGCCCACAACTTGTATCCGTGCGGGGTCGCCCGGGAAACGAATGTAGGTCAGGCCGTCGTCTTGCTTCGTTCCAAACCGCTCTGCAGGCATCTCGCCGATCATGTCAGCAGCGCAATTTCCGCTGACCGCCATGATGCCCAGTTCATCGCTGGCATCCGCCAGAGTTACCTTGGCACGGAGGACGAACATGCGAAGTCGCTTCAGCACAGCCTCGATGCGTTCTCTGGGCAGTTGCAGATAGAGATTCCCGCCAAGCTGGAAGATGAGCATCGATGCCAGTACGCGTCCCTTGGGTGTGCACCAAGCGCCGATCCGGGCCTGTTCAGACGTTACGCCGTCCATATCACAGGTCAGCTGACCCTGGAGAAAAGTCCGGGCATCTTCTCCCTGTACTCTGATGAGCCCAAGTGAAGTGAGAGCCGAGAGGGTGCATTCCGCCTCTGCAGGCGCTTGTTCGAGAGGCTGTTCCAATAAGAATGTATTCCAGTTCATGGCGATATGTCTGTGCGGGTCGGGATGTCATAGATTGTACCGGATCGATTGGGGAAACAACCCTGTGTTTTCTCGGCCTGCTCAGGTTTTGCTCCCATCCGCAGGACAAACAGGTATCATTGCGCCATTGACTCCTTCCGACCTTTTTTACGTGACCGAAGCTAGAATGCAAACCGGCAGCCTGGTGCTGTACAAGATCCGCCCCGCCATGGTTGAAACTGTCGCGGACAAGATTGAAATCCGTTTCGAGGATGGCAAAACCAAACGTGTAAGAGACAAAGACATTGCCCTGTTGCATCCTGGCCCGGTGCGGGATCTCAGTGCTCTGGAATCTGCTGAGGGGAATGTGGAAGAAGCATGGGAGCTGCTTCAGGGAGAGACGGCCAGTCTCGAGGAAGTGGCTGAGCTGGTATTTGGCGAGTATACCCCGGCAAGCGCATGGCAAACCTGGCGCCTGCTCAACGATGGCCTGTACTTCAAAGGGTCGGTGCGTAACCTGAGCGCTCGCAAGGCAGAGGATGTGGAGGCGGAACGTGCAGAAAGAGCGCGCAAGGAGGCGCAGCAGCTGGAATGGTCGGCCTTTCTGCAGCGTGTGCAGCAAGGTCAGCTCGAACAGCAGGATTTCAGCCGTTTGGGTGAGGTGGAACGGGTTGCGTTGGGAAAAACAGCCAAGAGCCGGGTGTTGGGCGCCTTGAAAATTGCCGAGACGCCGGAGAGCGCCCATGGTTTCCTGCTGCGCTGTGGCTACTGGCCAGAGCGCTTCAACCCCTGGCCTTTGCGTCAGGGCGCGGCGATTGAGTCCCCGGATCTGGCGGTGCCCGTGCTGGCGGACGAGGAGCGCAGGGATCTCACTCATCTGCAGTCTTGGGCCATCGATGATGAAGGCAATACCGATCCAGATGACGCCATCAGCCTGGAGGGCGATAGGATCTGGGTGCATGTAGCGGATGTTGCGGCGCTGGTTCGCCCGGACAGTCATCTGGATCAGGCGGCCCGCGCCCGCAGCGCCAACCTGTATCTTCCGGAAAAAATGGTGCAGATGCTGCCCCCGAAAGTCACGGATCAGCTCGGACTCGGGCTGCAGGAAGAATCTGTGGCCCTGTCCTTTGGCTTTCGGCTCAATGCTGAAGCGGAAATCACGGATATCGAGATCACACCAAGTCAGGTCAGGGTAACGCGCATCAGTTACGACGACGCGGAACAGCGTCTGCAAGACCCTGAATTCCACG
>DTXR01000669.1 GCA_012962365.1 Chromatiaceae bacterium
CTGATAAAGATAAAAAATCAGCGTTATCAGCGTTAATCAGCGTCCAAATTTTTTGGTTGTGGCGCTGCCACTTTATGCAATACGCTTTTACGTTTCTTCCCGGTTGCGGCGGGCCGCTTCCAGTTCTTCCGGCTTGCGCGGGTCTAGCAGTTCGTCAATGTGCATCCAGACGACGCGGGCGTAATGGAAGACGAGGGGGATGGAGAGAAAGACAACGCCGGAGGCCCCCAGCAAATAGCCGATGGCGTCCGGCTTGACGGTCAGATACAGGCCAAGCCCGGCCAAAACGGCAATGACAAACCCCATCACGTACCCCACAAAGACGGCCGTCATAAAATAGCCTTGCTCCCGCTCGTACACAACGCCGCAATGGGGGCACGATTTGTTCATTTTGAAAAAGCTGCGGTAAACGTTCCCCCGCAAACAGCGAGGGCATTTTAGGGTGAGTATTGCTTTGAGTCGCATATGTTACCTGCCAGGAATTTTGCCGGAAGTATAAGCAAACCAGCCGGAGTTGCCAACCTCAACCAATCTTGTGCCCGGATTAAGCGCGTCGGTCAATTTGGCAATCTCCGCTATAATTCCCTCATTATTGTCACTGAAAGAAGGAAATACAAATGCAGCCTTACATAATTCGTCACGCGCAATCAGAAAACAACGCCATTTGGACCAGTACCGGCAGCGACAACGGCCGTGTGCCTGACCCGGTCCTCACTAAAATTGGCCACCGGCAAGCCCGGATAATGGCTGAGTATATCCAACAGGTTGATGTAGATACGGCCGTCACCCCCGACGATCCTTACAACCACCAAGGCTTCCACCTGACCCATCTCTATTGCAGCCTGATGCGCCGCGCCGTGCAAACCGGAACCTACCTGAGCCGTGCCCTCGACCTGCCCCTCGTTGCCTGGCCCGTCATCCACGAAGGCGGAGGTATCTACGAAAAGAACGCCACCGGGGAGCGGGTTGGTCTGCCCGGCCCCAACCGCGCCTACTTTGCCCAATACCACCCGGAACTGCGCCTGCCGGAGGAGTTAGACGAAGCCGGCTGGTGGAATCGTCCCGTAGAAACCTGGGAAGAGATGCCGGGTCGGGCGCAGCGCTTTCTGGATGAACTGTATGCCCGCCACGGCGACAGCGACGACCGGGTAGCCATCGTCACCCACGGCGGTTTTTACTACGCTTTCTTCTCAGTTTTGCTCGATTTCTGGCGCACGAAAGTTGACTTTGGCGGCGAATTGCCCATCTGGTTCAAGGTATTCAACACCTCTATTACCCGCATTGATTTTAACGATGATCATGTGAGCATAATCTATCTTAACCGGGCTGATTTTCTGCCCCCGGAATTGTTGACGTAGGCAATTCTACAATAAATGTCGCTCCCTCCCCTGGCCAGGATTCGGCCCGGATACGGCCGTTCTGCGCCAACACCAATGATCGGGCAATCGCCAACCCCAAACCGGAACCGCCATCCTCCTGCCGCTGCCGGGATTTGTCTCCCCGGTAAAAGCGGTCAAAGATGTGTTCGGTCTCTTCCGGCGACAAACCGGGGCCGGTATCTTGCACTTGCAGGCGCACCCCGTAATCACTACGCGAAGCCGAGAGGGTGATACGGCCGTTTTCCGGCGTATACCGTATCCCATTCTCCACCAGATTATCCAACACTTGCCCCATCCGGTCCGGATCAACCAACACCTCCGGCAAATCCGGCGCCACATCCAGCGTCAGGGTGATGCCCTTCTTCCCGGCGCGAGGCGTGTGGGTGACGATGGCCCGTTCCAGCAAAAGCTGCGGGGCTGCCGGCCGCACCGCTACCGACAGTTCCCCGGCGTCTGCCAGCGAGAGGGTACGCAAGTCAGCCACCAACCTGTCCAACCGTTTGGCCTCATCGTGCAGCACGTCAAACGTCTCTTGAGAGGGCGGCAGGATGCCGTCGCGCAGGGCTTCGGTGTGGCCCAGAATCAGGCTGAGGGGGGGGCGTAAATCGTGGGCGATGTCGGCCGTCATCTGGCGGCGCAGGGCCTCGTTGCGCTGGAGGGCCTCGGCCATGGTGTTGAAAGCGCGGCCCAATTCGCCGAGCTCGTCGTGGGTGCGCACCGTCACGCGCTGAGCCAGGTCGCCGGCGGCCATTTCCTCGGCGGCAACGGTCAGGGCGCGCAGGGGGGCCGTCATCTGCCGGGCCAGCATCAGCCCCAGAAGGATGGCCAGGACGACGGCCAGGAGCCCGGCCCACAGCAACGCGCGATTGACTGCCACCAGGAAACTGGCTTCTGCGGAACCCACGTTGCCCGTCTTGGCCGATGTCACCACGAGTGTGCCTACCTGTTGCCCATCCACGGTGATGGGCACACCGTCGGCCAGGTCGTAAGCCGGTAACTGCTCGCCCACCAGTTCCCCGCGCGAGTCGGCCACCACCACGCCCTGACTATCGGCTAGCAGCAGGCGGTCGTTTGGCGCGCTGCTCATCGGTCCTCCGTCCATCCCGTGCCGCTTTTGGGGCCCACGCTGACCCGCTTTCATCTTCGTGCTCTCCGCCCAGTCGTTGACCAGAGTCTCCACTCCCTCCCAGCTTCCCGTCCGGGCGTAGTATTCGGCGAAGGTTGGCACCCAGCGGGTGGCCTGCATCTGCCGGCCATGCGCGACGTACATGCCGAACTGACTGGTCACGGCGCGGTTGGCCAGGATGGCCACCAGCCCCACTGCGGCCAGAGCCACAGCCATGAAGGTCAGTGTCAATTTGAGCCACAGGCTACGCATCGGCGTCCTCCGCGAAGCGGTAGCCCACGCCGTACACGGTCAAAATGTAGCGCGGGTGCTTCGGATCGGGTTCGATTTTCTGGCGCAGGTTTTTGATGTGCACGTCCACTGTGCGCTCGTAGCCCTCGTAAGCGTATCCCTGCACCCGGTCCAGGAGTTCCATGCGGGTGAAGACCCGGCCCGGCGTGCGGGCCAGCACGGTCAGCAGGTCGAACTCAGTGGTGGTGAGGTGCACCGTTTGTCCTCCGATGGTCACCAGCCGTCGGTCGGGATCAATGACCAGCTCGCCGACGCGGATGAGAGCCGAGGCCGGCTCGCTTTCCCCTTCCCCCGTGCGGCGCAGCACGGCCCGCACGCGAGCCACCAGCTCGCGGGGGGAGAAGGGTTTGGTCACGTAGTCGTCCGCGCCCAGCTCCAGGCCAACGATGCGGTCGGCCTCTTCCACGCGGGCGGTGAGCATGATGATGGGTGTGTTCCGCTCCTTGCGAATGGCGCGGGCCACGTCCAGCCCATCAGTGCCCGGTAGATTCAGGTCGAGCACTATCAACTCGGGGCGCTCATGGCGGAAGACGGCCAGGGCTGTGGTGCCATCGTAGGCTGTCATCACCCGGAAACCAGCGGCCTCCAGGTAGTCACGCACCAGGCGCACGATTTTCTTGTCGTCGTCTACAACCAGGATAGTTTTCATCGAAGTTACATCTGATCTGAGGGAGGGATACAAGTCTGTGCAGCGTTTGCTGGAGAAGGATACATCACAAGGCAAAATATGTCAAACAAACGAGGGGTGGGCAACCAGCCCACCCCTCGTCGGATTCCGGCTACTGATCCGCTGGTCAGCGGCCACCCATGCGCCCGCTGCGGAAACCTTGTCCCATGCGGGTGTTGGCGCCGAAGTGGTCGCACACGCCGTCGCCATCCTCGTCCACGAATCCCTGACCATGTCCGTGGCCCTGGCCGCTGCCGCGCAGGTCACACACGCCGTCGCCGTCCTCGTCCAC
>DTXR01000670.1 GCA_012962365.1 Chromatiaceae bacterium
GCAGCGTTCGATAATGGCTGCCTTGTTCAGCAGGACGTCATCCATATACTGAGCCTCTTTGCTCAATATCCTGCAATATGTAGGCGCGTTCCTCGTTCAGTTTTGCGTAGTCGGAAAAAACAAAATCTTCGAAAGCCTCGCAGGTCGGTTTGTCCGCACAATACAAATGTTGTCCTTTGGAAATGACTTGCATGCGCATGACGGTGGATGCCTGCTTCAGATCAACAAGGTCGACTTCCCGGGAAAATTTTGCGGCGATTTGCTGCGCCAGATGCCAGCGTTTGGGTGCTGGCAATTCCTGCTTTGGCAGGATGGCGATGTCGATGTCGCTTGCGGCATGTGGTGTGCGGGAAGCCTGGGAGCCAAACAGGTAAATAGCAATTAAATCCGGTACATGATTGCGAATGAATTGTACCAGGTCGTGGTGCTGGTCCGGGGTGATGGCGGTTCCGGTGGTCGGCATGTTTGTCGTTCAGGTCTTGCTCTGATCTTGCATCAGGCAGTTTTTTTTTATGGTTACAACTTCGGCTTTTTCATTTTCGCTGTTATCTGGTGGCAGGGTGTTGCGCAGGGTGGCAATGACTTTTTGCAGGGTATTGAGTTGCATTTTTTGCTTTGCGATGTCTTTTTTTAGTGTTGCTAGACGTTGGCGAACGGTGGTTCGGGAGCGGCCAGCCAGTTTCAGGTCGGATAGCTGTTGGGAGAGTACGCTGCGGTGTTCATGCACTTGCGCGGTGAGTGGGTCGAGCGCGGTTTCCAGCCATTCCTTCGACTCGTTGTGGGCATTGCGAAATGTCTGTTCAACGCGCCGCACAACCGTATGAAAGTAGCGCTTGACGGCAAAGTGCTTTTCCGTGAGCGTGGTGCGGGGGCTTTTGCGGTAGATTTCCGCTTCCTGATAGATCATGTTGAGTTCTACTTGGTGACTGATCAGTGACAGCATCTTCGGGTCGCCCAGGCGCATGTTGTGACGTGACTGAAACCGCCGGTAGATGGTGCGGATGAGTCGCCGCATTTCCTGGGACTGATTGCCGGCAATTTCCATCTGTTGGTTGATGTCTTCGAACAGTTCTTTCATGGATTCTTTCAGGCCAATGGTCGTCCATGAGCCGGACATGCGCTTTTTGGCCCTGTTGATGATGTGCTCGAGTACCGATGGTGCCAGGGCATCAAGCAGTATTTTGCCATGGGCAGTAAAGTCTGCGCGGGACTGCTTGTAGGCATTGATGCTGGCCTGATAGCGGGCCTTGTCGGCCTGCGCCTGTTTGAGCAGGCCGTCGATGGCGGCTTCGCTTTTGGTGCTCAGATCCTTGAGTTCGGCAGATTGCTTCTCCATGCGTTTTAGGCGGGATGATGCCAGGGTCTTGATGTTATCCAGAGAGCTGCAAACCAGTTCCGTGGATTGCTCGACGATCAGTGCCCGGCGGTTGTGGATCAATGTGTCTGCCAGGTGTTTTTCCAGTTGCGGGATGCCGGATTTCTTTTCCAGCTCCTTGTCGTTTTTTACTCGGCTCAACAGGCCTTTCTGGGCAGAAACGGCAAATACCTGCTTGTGCTTCACTTCGAGAATCTGTGAAACCTCCATGCGCTGGCGCTCGATGCTGTTCCTGACTTCCTCCTCTGTGCGCAGTTCATCCCATAGGGTGTCTGTCTTGTTCAGGACGACGATAACCCCCAGCTTCTGGCGGGTGCCGGGCTGCCGTACCACTTGCTGCCACATGTCCAGGTCGGATTGGGTTACGCCGGTATCTGCACCCAGCACGAACAGGCGGGCCTGAGCGTTGGGCAGGATTTCATAGGTGAGTTCCGGTTCGTTACTGATGGCGTTCAGGCCGGGCGTGTCCAGAATGCGCAGTCCCTGGCCGAGCAATGGATGCCGGTAGTTGAGATGCGCCAGGCGCCAGGCCGGAACAGACACCATGCGTTCGAGATCATCCGTTGCCTGGCTGACTTCAATGAGCCCCATGCGCTCTGCCGTGTCGTGATCCACCATCTTGTTTTCTTTGATCTTTCCCAGCTTGTTGTACAGGTCTTCGCCATCTTTCACATTCAGGGGAATGTGTTCCCAGCGGCTTGGCTGGGTTTGCAGATCCGTCAGGCTGATGTCATCAAGACGGGTTTCGATAGGCAGCAGGCGCAAATAGGGCTCTTCGAGATCGTCCTGAAAGATTTCCGTGGGGCACATGGTGGTGCGGCCGGCGTCTGTCGGCAGCAGGCGGAAATTGTGGTCACCGAAAAACAGCGCGTTGATCAGTTCGGTCTTGCCTCGGGAAAATTCACCGACTACGGCCACGGTAACGTGGTTCTGGCGCAGGGTGATCTCTGCATGTTGCAGCGCTTTTTGTGCCTGGGAGGTGAACAGGCCCTGTTGCTTCAGCCAGGCTTCCAGTTGCTCCATGGTGTGCAACTGCCGCATCTTCCAGCGGCTAAATCCCTGAAGCTGACCTTGTAGCCTGCCTGTTCCCATCCGTTTTTTCCTCCTTCTATCACAGATCTGCAAATATACTCTTATGAAGCCATAATAATCAACTGTATATGGACGAATTTGTGAACCGGCGGCAGGGGATACGGCTGAGGGTGACCTGGATTCTTGCCGGGTTAATAAATAGTGCCATGGCTGGAGACAAGTGCTCTTCCCGGTCATGATGGGTTTGTGTACGGAAATGGGGCGGTTTTGGTAGAATTTCGCTGATCAAGGGGCTTGGAGCGCGTGGAATTTCGTCTCTCCGGTGCTGGCAGTGGTGAGGAGTGCAATCGGGAGGCTATTGGAACGTATGTTGTTTGTCGGCTGTTCATCGGGATGTGTCTGTGTTTAAGCAAGGATTGTTAAGAGAATATTCACCCATCATTTCATTTGCCGCACGCATCCTCGATTTGTGCGTCGTGATTGGTGGTGGCCTTCTGGCGCACTACCTGCGTTTCGGAAACTTCCGGTTGCCGGAGTTCTACGAGCTGGCGCTGGTGCTGGCCGCCTTGTTGTCTGCGATCGTTCTGCCTTTGTTCAAGCTCTATCATTCCTGGCGTGGCAAGGAACTGTGGCGGCAGATATGGGTGACCACGCTGGCTTGGACTGCAGTGGTGCTGATACTGGTGTTGCTGGCTTTCGGGTTCAAGAGCGGCGCGCTCTATTCACGGTATTGGGCAATTACCTGGGCGTTGCTTGTGTGGGGCGGATTGGTGCTCGTGCGCATTGGCATACGTCTGCTGTTCAATGTCATGCGTGAGCGGGGGTGGAATCATCGCCATATCTACATCATGGGGGCAGGTGAGCTGGGGAGAAATGTGGCCCGACAACTCCGGGAGGCACCCTGGGTAGGCTATGACCTGGTTGGTTTCTGGGATGACAACCCGGAGTTGCAGGGAAAACACATCGAATCGATCCCCGTGATTTCCTGCGAGGAGGGGTGCGAGGTACTGGTGTCCGGAAAAAGGCATATCGATGAGGTCTGGTTGGCGCTTCCATTGCGAGCCGAGGCGCGTATGCGCGAGATATTGCAGATGCTGCGCCACAGCACTGTCACCGTGCGTCTGGTGCCAGACATTTTTGGTTTTCATTTACTCAATCATTCGGTGACGGAGATCGCCGGGGTGCCCGTACTTGATTTGCGGGCTTCGCCCATGCAGGGGGCCAACCGCATCCTCAAGGCGGTGGAAGACAGGGTGTTGGCCTTGCTGATCCTGGTCTTGATCAGCCCGTTGATGCTTTCCATAGCCATCGGCGTCAAGCGCAGTTCTCCCGGTCCGGTACTGTTCAGGCAGAAGCGACATGGCTGGGATGGAAAACCGATCAAGGTATACAAGTTTCGGACCATGAAAATTCATGAAGAAAAGGACGGGCAGGTTACTCAGGCGACCAAAGGCGATCCTCGTGTGAC
>DTXR01000671.1 GCA_012962365.1 Chromatiaceae bacterium
GAACACGCAGTTGTTCTTGGCGTACATTTCCCACTGACGAGGATTGGGCTCGCCCTTGAGGAACTTCTCGCCGCCCTTGCCCCGCCAACCGGCGAGAAAGCCGATGCCGGAACCCGGCGATGTCTCGAAGTTGACCACGAAATCCGGGTAGTCGCGGAATTTGCGCTTCCCTTCCTCATCCACGAAAGCCGGCAGTTTCAGGCGACTGCCCATCTCGATGAGCACTTCCTGGAAAGGTTTGCACTCTCCCCGGGGAGGCACCACGGGGATGCGTACGGAGTCCACCGGACCATCGTACTCAGAAATGGGCCGATCCAGCATGGACATGGCGTCATGGCGTTCCAGGTAGGTGGTATCCGGCAGCACCAGATCAGCAAACGCCACGGTCTCAGACTGGAAGGCGTCGGCAACGATGAGGAAAGGTATTTTGTACTCGCCGTTCTCATCCCTGTCTGTAAGCATCTCCCGAACCTTGCTGGTATTCATGGAAGAATTCCAGGCCATGTTCGCCATGAAGATCAGCAGCGTATCGATCTTGTATGGGTCACCCCGCCAGGCATTGGTGATAGCGTTGTGCATCAGACCATGTACGGACAGGGGATATTCCCAGGAGAAGGCCTTGTCCAGGCGCACCGCCTCACCGTCCTCGTCCACGAACAGATCGTTGGGATCGGCGGGCCAGCCCAGGGGCATGCCGTTGAGTGGCGTTTCCGGCTGCACGTCCTCCGGCCCTTTGGGCGGCTTGGGACAAGGCGGAATGGGCCGCGGGAAAGGCGCCTTGTGACGAAAACCACCAGGCCGGTCGATGGTGCCCAGCAGGGTCATGAGGATCCCCAGAGCACGGATGCTGTGGAATCCGTTGGAATGCGCCGCCAGACCGCGCATGGCATGAAACGCCACCGGATTCCCTTTCACCGTTTCATGATCATTATCCCAGCAATCGGCCCACTGGATGGGCAACTCGATTTTCTGGTCCCGGGCGGTAACCCCCATTTCATAGGCCAGTCGGCGAATGGTATCGGCGGGTATTCCCGTAATATCTTCCGCCCATTCCGGCGTGTAATCGTCCACCCGTTCTTTCAACAGCTGGAAGGCAGGCTTGACTGACGTGCCATCCTCCAGTTCGAACTCTCCCAGCAGATAGGGATCGCAACCGGGGGTATGTGTACCCATGGCAATATCCAGACCACGATCCCACCACAGCTTGTTCTCGGGGTCGAAACAACCTTCCTCGATATGCATCTCCACACGCTTGAACAGCCCATAGTCTTCGCATTCAGGATCGTTGATGACCAGTTCTGCCGCGTTGGAATACTGCACCAGGAACTCCCGGTCATAGAGGCCCTGCTGGATCAACTCCCGGATAATGGCCAGAATCAGCGCGCCATCCGTGCCTGGCTTGATCGGCACCCACTCGTCGGCAATGGCAGAATAACCCGTGCGTATGGGATTGATTGAAATGAAGCGTCCACCACGGCGCTTGAACTTGGACAACTCCACCTTCATGGGATTGGAATGATGGTCTTCTGCGGTACCGATCATGATGAACAGCTTGGCCCGTTCCAGATCCGGCCCACCGAACTCCCAGAAAGAGCCGCCGATGGTGTAGATCAGCCCTGCCGCCATATTCACGGAGCAGAAGCCGCCGTGGGCTGCGTAATTGGGCGTACCGAACTGTTTGGCAAACATGCCGGTGAGCGCCTGCATCTGATCACGGCCGGTGAACAGGGCAAACTTGCGCGGATCTTCCTTGCGGATGCGTCCCAGGTGTTCCTCCATGATGTCGAAGGCTCTTTCCCAGGAGATCTCCTCGAACTTCGACTCCCCTCGTTCGGCATCTGCCCGGCGCAGCAACGGTTTGGTCAGGCGGGCGGGAGAATACTGCTTCATGATGCCCGAGGCGCCCTTGGCGCAGATCACGCCTTTGTTCAGGGGATGCTCAGGATTGCCTTCGATATGGCGAACCTCCCCATCTCGCAGGGTTACCCGAATGCCGCAGCGGCAGGCACACATGTAGCAGGTGGTGTTCTTGACTTCCACCCGCCCCATATCCTGGTCATTTCATCTTTTCCGGTGTTACCTGGCCGCACCGAAGAAATTTTACTGTCGCCAGACCAGTCACAAAC
>DTXR01000672.1 GCA_012962365.1 Chromatiaceae bacterium
AATCGTACGCAGATTCTTCTGGTTCAGGTTTCGATAGTTGTCATACAGCACATCGATACAAAGGAGAGCGTATTCTTCCAGTACATCCCGTCTGGCATTGCGGATGCAATCCAAGAAGAAACCAAGGTCTCCCCCCAGGCTGTACACTCCTGGCGCGGCAGATCCCAGCACCAGAAAATCAAAGGGTGATGCCTCTCCTGCTGCTTTGTGTGCTTCACTCAGTTCGATAACAGAGGTTTGAAAGCTGCGAATATCATGCATCAGTGCCGGGGTAAAACTGGGGCGGGGAAGAGCATTCATATTGAACTGCATGACCCGGTTTTCCGGATCATATTCACAAACAAGATTGTCGAAAACCCAATTGTAATCAGCGCTGAAGCCCTGTTTTAAGGAAGTCTGTTGGATGGGCATGATATTTCTCCTGTCATTGGTTGTATGCGCATATATTTGTGGAAAAGCAACGGCACGGTAAATGCCGCTGTATCCTATATGAAAGACATGGCGCGCAACCTCGTGCTGACAATTTCAGAGAAAAGCCGAAACGCTATTGACGCCCCCTGCACTCGGATCGCACCTGACTGTCACAGACAAGCTTATGGCACAAATTGTGATTATTGTAGAAAAATTTGAGAAATCAGATGGGCGTCAACATCAATCGACACAAAATATAGGCAAAGATCCTGTTTGTCGAATCAGAAAAATACTAAAAATATCTGGCGTTACAGATACTTGTCCGGTAATTCCTCATAAATCCGGCAAACCTGCTCTTCACGTTCAAACAATGCCACGATACAGTCAGGATCGAAGTGCGTACCGGAATGTTCCTTCAAATATGCCAACGCTTTTTCCCTAGACCAGGCCTTTTTGTAAGGCCGCACCGTCATCAAGGCATCCAGGGTATCGGCAACTGCCACGATCCGCGCCTCCAGCGGAATTTCATCTCCTTTCAGACCATGGGGGTAACCCTTGCCATCGAAATGCTCATGGTGATGCAGGGCAATATGCGCGGCCATGGACAGATAAGCAGAGGAACTGCCTTTGAGAATATCGAAACCAATGGTGGTATGTGTTTCCATCACCTTTCGCTCATCAGCCGTCAGGCGGGCAGGCTTGAGGAGTATGGCGTCCGGAATGCCGATTTTCCCGATATCATGCAATGGGGCTGCCTGAACGATGACATCGCAGGTTTCTTCATCCAGATTCAGACCTCGGGCGATCTCCAGGGAATAACGCGCCATTCGGACTACGTGATTACCAGTTCCTTCATCACGGTATTCGCCCGCCTTCGCCAGACACATCAGGGTTTCCTGCTCACGGGCTGTCGCGGCCTCGGTTGCCTGGGACACCAACCCCTGCAGCATCCATGCTCGGTTGGCTACCTGCTTTTGATGCTGGTGCAACAGCAACAGGTTACGGCACCGCGCCTGACACTCATAATGATCGAACGGCCGGGAAAGAAAATCTGTGGCGCCCGCTTCCAGGGCTTCATAGCGGATCTTGCGATCGTGAACCACGGTAACAACGACTACGGGAATATCTTCCCCTCCTTCTATGGAGCGAACCCGGCGGATCAGCTCCACGCCGTTCATTTGGGGCATTTTGTAATCGGTGATCAGCAGATCCGGCACATTGTGTTTACAATACTCTAGCGCTTGGTTCGGGTCGGAAAACACCTCGCAGGATATTCTCGGGGAAATGCCGGTTATGATGCTCTTGAGGATGGTACGGCCAGTAGCCTGGTCATCGACAACGACCACGGACTGGTTTTCACGGCCAAAGATCGAAGTAACATTCCCGCCGGTCTTTTCCGGAACGACGCCTTCAGTTGAAGGTTGTCTATCATGGTTCATCTTGATTTATCCCCTTTCCTGCCAATTGGCAAGCCAGACTAGGTGTTTTAATGCCACAAGCACCATATCGCCCATGACATCCGGGAAAAGCATAAAAATGCATGAATGGGAACTTATACTATAAACCATAGCATCTCAACCCTATTGATGCGTAAAATCAACATATTGCACACTGATTATCGTGAATTTTTTCTAATGCGGCATTGAGGAACCTCTGATTAAGCTATCATCCCGGCGTAGGCCGGGATCCAAGCTATTGATAGTTCTAGATTCCGGCCTGCGCCGGAATGAGATTGACGGAGTTTTCAGGGAGGCCTTAGCAGGCTGGATTTTTACATTGCAACCGCTTCTCTTCCAGCTCATCCCAACGCAGGTATTTTTCCTCCAGCGCCTTGCCCAGAGACTGCATGCGGGATGTCAGCTCACCTACCTGCGCGGGCTCATTACGATACAAATCGGGATCGGATAAAACACTTTCCAGCTTCTCCCGCTCACCTTCCAGAGATTCGATTTCTCCTGGCAAACTGTCCAGCTCCCGTTGCTCTTTGTAACCCAATTTCCCTGTTGATGCCTTTGTCTGCGCGGACGGCTTGGCCTGCTTGCGCGTGTCAGCCCCAGCACTTTCCTTTTGCTCTCCGATCTTGCGCTGAGCCAGCCAATCCGAATAACCGCCGACATAAGTATTGACCTGACCGTTCCCTTCAAACACCAGACTGCTGGTGACGACATTGTCCAGAAACACCCGATCATGACTGACCAGCAGCAAGGTGCCCTGGAAATCCAGCAGCAGCTCTTCTAGCAGTTCCAGGGTTTCCACATCCAGATCGTTGGTGGGTTCGTCCATCACCAGCAGGTTCGCCGGTTTGGCGAACAACTTTGCCAGCAGCAGACGGTTTCGCTCACCGCCTGACAGGGACTTGACCGGCTGCCGCGCACGGGCGGGCGGGAAAAGGAAATCCTGCAGGTAGCCGATGATATGCTTGGCACGGCCGTTTACGGTGACCGTATCACTGCCGCCGGCCACATTGTCGATGACCGTGGCGTCCACATCCAACTGGGCACGCAACTGGTCAAAATAAGCGACCTCGACCTTGCTCCCCAGCTTGATCTGACCGCTGTCCGGCTGTAGCTTCCCCAACAGCAGGTTGAGCAGGGTGGACTTACCGCAGCCATTGGAACCGATGATCCCCACCCGATCTCCACGAAGGATGGTGGTGCTGAAATCCCGGATGATGGGCTGGCCATCCCAGGCATAGCTGACATTCTCGGCCTCACACACCAGCTTTCCGGATGTTTCCGCCCTATTCAGAGAGAGCGTGGCCGTCCCCTGTTTCTTGCGCCGTTGCCGCGCTGCCTCACGCATGGCCTGGAGCTTGCGCACCCGTCCTTCGTTGCGCGTGCGTCTGGCCTTGATGCCCTGGCGAATCCACACTTCTTCCTGCGCCAGCTTCTTGTCGAACAACGCGTTGGCGGTGGCTTCAGCAGCCAGTTGTTGCTCCTTGTGCTCCAGAAAGCTGCGGTAGTCGCCCTGCCAGTCGATCAACTGGCCGCGATCCAGCTCCAGAATCCGGGTTGCCAGCGCCTGCAGGAAGGAACGGTCGTGGGTAATAAACAGCACCGCACCACGAAACTCCAGCAGTACCGACTCCAGCCAGGCAATGGTATGAATATCCAGGTGGTTGGTCGGCTCATCCAGCAGCAGCACATCTGGCTCGGCAACCAGCGCCTGGGCCAGCAGCACTCGGCGGCGCCAGCCACCGGACAGCTCGGACATCTGCTTGTCGGCGGGCAGGCCGAGTCGTGTCAGCGTGGTATCGACCAGCTGATCCAACCGCCAGCCGTCTTTGGCTTCGAGCTGAACCTGCACTTTCTCCAGCCGCGCCAGCTCCGCATCACCCATATCACCGGTAATCAGGTGATGGTACTCAGCCAGCAGCTCACCCACCCCGGCAAGACCGGAGGCAACCACGTCATACACCGTCTTGTCGTCAGCCGCCGGCAGCTCCTGCGGCAACTGGCCAATTTTCAACCCCGGCGCAAACCAGATGTCGCCCTCATCCGCCCCCTGCTCACCGGTCACCAGTCGAAACAGGCTGGACTTGCCGGCGCCATTGCGACCGATCAGACACACGCGCTCGCCACGGTCGAGCTGAAAGCTCACCTTGTCGAGCAACGGATTGAGGCCGTAGGCCAGGGATACATCAGAGAACGAGAGCAGCGCCATAACTCACCTGTTGGTTTGCAAGCCGCATAGTCTACCCTGTGGCGCGCGCGCCGATAACCGCTGTGCGCCATTTCACATGCCGACCCTATGCCGCCGTCAGGCAACAGGCTAAGCTGTGCGCAAACAGGCTGCAGCCAGCAAAGCAGACAGCCGTAAAGACAATTCCCGAGCTTGCAACGCCCACGCGGCAGGAGAATCATGCGTCGCCACACCCGCTCCTTTCTCATCTGTACTCTTCTTGCCGGCCTGCTGCTGCCCTTGCCGGCCCAGGCCAATGCCCGCCTGGACAGCCAGCGCCTGAACTACGATCGTGCGCTGGAAGCCATCGACAAGGAGCAGTGGGAGCAGTTTCGGCAGCTGGAGCCGGGGCTGCGCGACTACGTGCTGTACCCCTATATCCGCCAGGCCTACCTGAACCAGACCTTCGACAGCGCAACGGATCAGGATCTGGCGGACTTTGTTCGCGACCACAGCACCCTCCCCTTTGCCAGCCGCCTGAAAGACCGCTGGCTGACTCGCCTGGCGCGCCAGGGCAAATGGCAGCAATTTGACCAGCAGTACCAGGAGGCCGACCGCAACGCCAGCCTGGACTGCCGCCGCGCCATGCACCAGTGGGACAGCGGTGATCGTGCCGGTGCCATGCAGCAGGCCCAGACACTCTGGACTGTCGGTCGCTCCCAGCCTAACGCCTGTGATCCGCTGTTTGATCGCTGGCGCGCCGCCGGCGGCCTGAACGACGACGTGGTCTGGCAACGTATCCGCCTGGCACTGCTGTACCGTCAGGACGCCCTGGCCCGCTACCTGACCAAGCTCATGCAAAACAACCAGGCGCTGGCCACCCT
>DTXR01000673.1 GCA_012962365.1 Chromatiaceae bacterium
CCATGCCCACGTTACGCTTCTCTGGCGCCAGCATCTGTGAGGCAGAACTTACACGCTTGCCATGAAGCAGAAGTTCCCCTGAGCTTGGCTGTTGAAACCCGGCAATGACTCTCAGCAAAGTGCTCTTGCCGCAACCGCTGGGGCCAAGCAGGCAGCCGATACGGCCATCCTGTAACTGCAGGTTGATCTCGCGGACCGCGGTTTTCCCTGGAAAGTCAACGCGAACATTTTTTATTTCCAGGCGAAACGGATTATTCATGTTGAAGATGTTCTCTCTTTGGCAATGGCCCGGCTCAGCAGGATGACGGGCAGCAGGCCGGCGGCAACGATAGCCAATGCGGCGCTCGATGAGTCAGCCAGGCGCTCGTCCGAGGCCAGTTCAAAGGCACGTACCGCCAGGGTGTTAAAGTTGAAGGGGCGCAGAATCAGAGTGGCGGGCAGTTCCTTCAGTACATCGACGAATACCAATAATAGGGCAGTCAGCAGGCTGGCGCGCATCAAGGGGATGTGAAT
Source organism: Chromatiaceae bacterium (assembly GCA_012962365.1). Classification (GTDB taxonomy): domain Bacteria; phylum Pseudomonadota; class Gammaproteobacteria; order Chromatiales; family Chromatiaceae; genus Thiolapillus. Next base: position 514 of record DTXR01000673.1, read on the forward strand.
ACGGCCCAGTACCTGTCGTGAGCTAAGCCCCAGTGAACGGCCGGCTTCATCCATGCTGCGGGGAATTTTACCCAGGCTCGCTTCCACTGTCTGCAGGGAGACGCCAAGGAAGCGCACGACATAGGCAAACAACAGAATAAAAAGCGTGCCGGAGAGCAGCAGCCCACTGGAGAAATCAAACTCCGTCCGCAACCAGCTGTCTATGCGGTTGTCCACCCAGGCAAAAGGCAGCATGACGCCAACGGCAATCACGGTGCCGGGAATCGCGTAACCCAGGGCAGTCATGCGCAGGGCGAAGGCCGTAACCAGGTTGCCGCGCAGGCGGTGGCCATAGTTGAGCAGCAGGGCAATTAGAAGGGCGATGAAGGCGGCCAATCCAGCCACTTTCAGGCTGTTCCAGGTCAGCTGAATGAAACTGCTGTCCAACATCTCGCCGGCGGTTTCGATTGCCCACAGGGCCAGTTGTGCGGCAGGAATCAGGAAACCGAGCAGCAGGGGCAGGGCGCAAAGCAGCAGCGCCACTATACCGCGCCGGCCGGTCAGTTTGATGCGGACGGGCTTGCGATCGGCCCGGGTGGTCTGATGGTAGCGTGCCTGCCTTCGTGACCAGCGCTCCAATAACAGCAGCGTCAGTACGAATCCCAGCAGCACCGCCGACAACTGGGCGGCTGCGGCGCTGTCGCCCAGGCCGAACCAGGTGCGGAAGATGCCCGTAGTAAAGGTGTCAATACCGAAATACTGTACGGTGCCGTAATCCGCCAGGGTCTCCATCAACGCCAGGGCCAGTCCGGTGACGATGGCCGGCCTGGCCAGGGGCAGCGCCACCCGGAACAGGGTCTGCCAGGGGCCAAGACCCAGTGAACGGCTGACTTCCAGCACGGTGACTGTCTGTTCCAGCAGCGCCGCCCGCGCCAGCAGATAGACATAGGGGTAGAGCACCAGGGAGAACATGGCGATTGCACCGCCCACGGAGTGAACATCGGGAAACCAGTAGTCGCCCCATTGCCAGTCAAAGCTGGAGCGCAGCAGGGTCTGCACCGGCCCGGCAAAATCGAGCATTCCCGCGTAAGTGTAGGCGATGATGTAGGCCGGCATGGCCAGGGGCAGCAGCAGCGCCCACTGGAAAAAACGCCTCAGGGGAAAGTCACAGGCGGTAACCAGCCAGGCGCTGCTGACGCCCAACAGCAAAACACCAACTCCCACGCCCAGCATCAGCAACAGGGAGTTGATGATGTATTCGCTCAGCAGTGTATCCAGCAAGTGCTGCCATACGTCGCCGGCCGGAACAAAAACGTAAGCGGCAATAACCGCTACCGGCAACCCCAGCAGCAGGGTTAGCAGCAGGATGGTCAGCCGCCAGAGATCAACGCCAGCCCGCACGATCCATGATCTTGACAGCCTGAGCGTTGTTCTTGCCAAGCTCCGCAAGATTGATGGCATCGGATTTGAAGCTTCCCCACTGCGCCAGTATCTCGCTGACCGGCACATTGGCGCTGACCGGGTATTCCTGATTGGATTCGGCATACCATTTCTGGGCGGCATCGCTCACCAGGAATTCCAGCAGCTTGACGGCCTGTTCGCGGTTGGCGGCGTGGGCCGTTATGCCGGCCCCGCTGATATTCACGTGAGCGCCCCGGTCTTTTTGATTTGGCCAGAACACGCCGATTTTTTCCGTAACAGCCAGCTGCTCAGCTTTGCCGGAATGGATCATCTTCGCCAGATAATAGGTGTTGGCAAGGGCAATGTCGCACTGGCCAGCCGCTACGGCTTTTATCTGGTCACGATCCCCGCCACGTGGTGGGCGCGCCAGGTTGGCCACCAGGCCCTTGGCCCATTGGGCAGTACTTTCTTCTCCATTGGCCGCAATCATGGAAGCGACCAGGCTCTGGTTATAGATGTTGTTTGAAGATCGTACGCAGATGCGTCTTTTCCACTTGGAAGCGGCCAAGTCTTCATAAGTGGACAGCTCTGCAGGGTCTACCTTCTCCTTGTTGAACATAATTACCCGGGAGCGCACCGACAAGCCAGTCCAATAGCCCTCCGGGTCACGGTATTTTGCCGGTACCTGTTTTTCGATCACCGCTGAAACAACCGGCTGCAGAAGATTGGCTGCCTTTGCCCGGTGGAGCCGACCCGCATCGGTGGTGATCAGCACATCAGCCGGCGAGTTCCGGCCTTCGCTTTGCAGGCGCTTTATCAGTGCATCGGCTTTTCCGGTTACCAGGTTCACTTCGATTCCTGTCTGCTGAGTGAACTTGTCCAGCAATGGCTTGATCAGCGCTTCCTTGCGTGCTGAATAGATGTTGACTTCATCCGCCCAGGAAAGGTTGCTGAGACTAAGGCTCAACAGGGCGAGTATAGAAAGGCGAAACGGTATTTTCATAATGGTTGGAAGCAAGTTTATTGACGAGAAGAGGAAAATAGCCCAGCCATCAAAAAATAGCAATAAGAATAATTCCTAATAACATTAGTAAATATTTCGCAATAATTCCTTGACGACGATCGGCTGTGGTCGATATACTGACATGCTATTAGCAATCATTCTTATTAGCAATAACATTACCCGGGAGTAGAAATGCACACAAAGAGCCTTTCCTTGTCTATCGCTGCCATCTGTGGTGTCTCTTTGGCCGGCACGGCACTGGCTGGGGCCGAAGAGACCATCGAGCAGCGCCTGCAGCGCATGGAGGCGCAAATGCAAACCATGCAACTACAGCTTAACAAACAGGCAGACACCATACAGCGTCAAAGCGCCACGATTGCAGCGCAAGAGGCGGAACTTGAAGGTACGCCAAAGCGCTTGAAAAAACTCGAAGATGCAGAGGGAGACGGCAACTGGTTCGAGAATACTGAGGTAGGTGCCGTAATAGAAGTTGAAGCAGGTCACCATTCTCCTTACGAGGGTGACAGCGAGAATGACATCGTGCTGGCAACCTTTGAGCTGGGCATCGAGTCACAGATAACCGACTGGGTAAGCGCCGGTGCATCACTCCTGTACGAAGAAGACGATACGCCGCTGGAAGTGGATGTAGCCTATATTCATATCGGCAATGAAGAAAAGTCGCCTTTCTATCTCACCGTCGGCCAGCTTTATGCGCCTTTTGGAGCCTTTGAGACCAGCATGGTTTCTGATCCTCTGACTCTGGAAATCGGAGAGGCCCGGGAAACCCTGGGCAGGCTGGGTTTTGCCGCCAATGGCTTCAATGGTAGCGTCTATGTCTTTAACGGTGATATCAAGAAAGACGGCGACAATGTGATCAATAGCTGGGGTGCGAACGCCGGTTACGCCATGGAATCCGAAAACATGAAGCTGTCGTTCGGTCTCGACTATCTGGGCAATCTGGGGGATTCCGATGCCTTGCAGGCGCTGATCGATGCAACAGGCGGCAGCGAAGTCTCCAGCCATGTAGGCGGCATTACCGCCAACGCAATGGCCGAGTTCGGTTCCTTTGTACTCATCGGAGAATACCTGGCGGCCACCGAGGCGTTTGAAGCTAATGAAGTGGCCTGGAACGGCGGCGGCGCCGAACCCAGTGCATGGAACATCGAAGCGGGATACAACTTCAGCATCGGCGGCATGGAATCCACCCTTGCTATTGGCTATCAGGGTACCGAAGAAGCGCTGGGCCTGGGACTGCCTGAGCGCCGCGTCATTGCCGCGCTTTCCATGGGGGTCTATGAGAATACCACGCTGGCATTTGAATACGCTCATGATACCGACTATGACAACAGCGATTCGTCAATCAATGCAGATGGCGCGGGAATTACTGGCACTGACAAGCATGCAGATACCTTGACCATGCAGCTTGCAGTCGAATTTTGAATGTAGAGGGAGACATAAAACATGTTTAAG
>DTXR01000674.1 GCA_012962365.1 Chromatiaceae bacterium
AAACCGAGGTCAATGATACCCAGGAGGCGGCAGATCCATTGCGCTCCAATGTGCACATGTTTGGAACTTTCAAGCGCAGATGGGAGTCAGATTATATCCCACCAGAAGACAACATCGAATGGCGTTGGCCGGACTGCGACCCCGCCGACATATCTACCTTGCCAGATGGCCAAGCCGACTGTAGTTGCGACAACACAGCACCAGGCGCAACCTGCGAACCCCACCAAAAAGACGGGGGCAAAGGAACATATGTGTATGGCTACGTTTTTGATCGTGATTGGTTTGTATATCGCTCGGAAGGAAATGAACAACTGCACTTTGAACTTTGCGCCAAAGGAGCATGCGATTTTTCCCGAGTACATCTACGCATTATCTACGTCAACAATGCGGTTGTCCTCGTCGATGGCCCCATCAAGCCAGGATGGAGTTTTGATTTTGGCGTCACAGGCCCTGGAACCTATTTCTTCGAGTTTTCCCCAGAACCGGTAGACGGCCCGCAAATTGACCCCGTTACTGGCCAGGTCACGGTCGACGACCTTACCGGGCCATACAACTTCCTGCTCAGAAGTACCAAATTACCCCCGAATGGGAATTGATATGACCGCTCGAAAAAACAACGAACAGATGCCGTCATCAGCGCGTGATTGCTACACGCACTGCAGCATGAGTTATGGAGAAAGCAAGGTGAAAAACTCACTACAGAAAACTGCCCGCTGGTCTGCCCTGGCGGTGGCGATGGGGATAACAAGTATTTCGGCCTTCCAGGTTCAGGCCGCCATAAACTGGCCGGGAGGCACAGGCGATAAGAACAAGGACCTGGAATTTCAGGAAGGCTGGGACGATGGGCAGCAGGACTGCCGCGATGCGCCACAACCCTGCGGCGTAAAAATCTATCCCATGACCAAAAAAATGGGCTATGGCGAAACCGAGCCCAATGACCATATCCTGAACGCCGATGGCCTGCTGCTGGGGCAGTTCTACCACGCCAACAGCCGGGGTGACTTCGATGAAGACTGGTATCATGTCGTCACCGACAAGCCCAACCAAAAGCTCA
>DTXR01000675.1 GCA_012962365.1 Chromatiaceae bacterium
CGTCGACCCCGGTGATGTCGTGTTGATGGTGGATGGAAAGAAGATTTCCTCCCTTTCCCAATTGCAGCAGATCATCAGTGAGGTACCCAATGGCAAGACAGTGGCTATGCTGCTGCTGAAGCCCCAGGGGCCGGTGTTCATCGCATTGCGTGCGGCCGATTAGTGCCGGAAATTCGGGTATTTGCAGACAAATCCGTCGGGAAAAAAAAGTCAATCCGGGGTATCATGCGCTGTTGCTGATTTTTCCGGGGGAACTTGTCTGGCGGGCGTAGCCTCCAGGGTAGCGTCCCCATGCCCTTGAGGACTGATGTCTAAACTCGATCACATTCGAAATTTTTCCATAATTGCCCATATCGACCATGGAAAATCCACTATTGCAGACAGGTTCATTCAGATTTGCGGTGGTTTGACGGAAAGGGAAATGGAAGCCCAGGTGCTTGATTCCATGGACCTGGAACGTGAGCGTGGCATTACCATCAAGGCCCAGAGTGTCACCCTGGATTTCGTTGCCAAGAACGGCGAGACCTATAAGCTGAACTTTATCGATACGCCCGGCCATGTGGATTTCTCCTATGAAGTTTCCCGTTCTCTGGCCGCCTGCGAAGGTGCGCTGCTGGTGGTGGATGCTGCCCAGGGCGTGGAAGCCCAGAGCGTGGCCAATTGCTATACCGCTATCGAGCAGGGGCTGGAAGTGGTGCCGGTACTCAACAAGATTGACTTGCCCTCCGCAGAGCCGGAGCGGGTGATCACGGAAATCGAGGAAATCATTGGTATCGAGGCCGAAGACGCTCTGCGGGTCAGCGCCAAGACCGGACTGGGCATCAAGGAATTGCTGGAAAGCCTGGTCGAGCGCATACCGTCCCCCAAGGGTGACCCTGACGCACCCCTGCAGGCACTGATCATCGATTCCTGGTTTGATCCCTATGTCGGCGTAATCTCGCTCATCCGGGTGATGAACGGCAGCCTCAAGCGCCGGGACAAGTTCGTAATCATGTCCACGGGACGCGCCTACCAGGCAGAAAAGGTCGGCGTGTTCACACCCAAACGTACAGACACCAAGAGCCTGGAGACCGGCGAAGTGGGATATGTCATCGCAGGCATCAAGGAGATCGATGCAGCGCCCGTGGGCGATACCATCACTCTGGCGGATAACAAGGCTGCCGAACCACTGCCCGGATTCAAGGAAATGCAGCCAAGGGTATTTGCCGGTCTGTATCCCATTAGTTCGGACGACTACGAGAATTTTCGCGAGGCTCTGCGAAAGCTGCGTCTGAATGATGCGGCATTGCATTTCGAGCCGGAAACATCCCAGGCGCTGGGTTTTGGCTTTCGCTGTGGCTTTCTCGGCATGCTGCACATGGAAATCATCCAGGAACGCCTCGAACGTGAATATGACCTGGATCTGATCACCACCGCGCCCACGGTTATCTACGAAGTGGAGAAGACCGATGGCGAGATTCAGATGGTGGACAACCCTGCGGATCTGCCTGATCCGGGTCAGATAGCGGAAATACGCGAGCCCATCATCGAAGCGCATATTCTGGTGCCTCAGGACTATCTGGGCAATGTCATCAGCCTGTGTATCGAGAAACGCGGCGTGCAAAAGAACATGCAATACCTGGGGGGTCAGGTTCAACTTGTCTATGACCTGCCCATGAACGAGGTGGTGCTGGATTTCTTCGATCGCCTCAAGTCCGTCAGCCGTGGTTATGCATCCTTCGAGTATGAGCTGGATCGTTTCCAGGCGGCAAACCTGGTGAAACTGGATATTCTTATCAATGGCGAGCGTGTGGATGCATTGTCTCTCATCGTGCATCGGGATTATGCCGAAAGCCGGGGAAGAGAACTGACCGACAAGATGAAGGAAATCATCCCCCGGCAGATGTTCGAAGTGGCCATACAGGCGGCGCTGGGGAGCAAGATCATCGCCCGTTCCACCGTCAAGGCATTGCGCAAGAATGTCACCGCCAAATGCTATGGCGGCGACATCACCCGCAAGCGCAAACTGCTGGAAAAACAGAAGGCCGGCAAGAAACGCATGAAA
>DTXR01000676.1 GCA_012962365.1 Chromatiaceae bacterium
CGATCTGCATGATTTTGAAACCAAGCAAATCGTCGTCAACCCGCTGTTCCGTTCCGACCATGGTGGCGCCTTTGTTACTCCCAACACAGAGTATGTGATGGAAGCCACCCAGTATGCGGCTCCCTACACAGGCAGTGGTTTTGTACCCCTGGAAAAGTTCAACGACGAGTACCGTGGCGGTCTGACCTACTGGAAATTCAACATGGAAAAGGGCAAGATCGAGCCCGACAATTCCTTCACATTTGAGCTGCCTCCTTACAGTCAGGATTTGTCTGATGCGGGTAAAGGTCCTACCTACGGTTGGGGTTTCACCAACTCCTTCTGCTCCGAGCGTTATGTAGGCGGTATCGAGCGCGGACGTCCTCCTTTCGAAGCCGGTTGCTCTTCCAAGGACACCGACTTCATGCATGTGACCAACTGGAAGAAAGCTGGCGAGCTGGTCAAGGCCGGTAAGATCGGCAAGAAGGTCAACGGCATGACGCTGATCTCCATGAAGGAAGCCGTGGCCAACGATCTTCTGTATCTGATTCCAGAGCCCAAGTCTCCTCACGGTGTTGACGTTGTACCGACCGGTGACAAGATCGTCGTCTCCGGTAAACTGGACAGCCACGCCTGGGTTTATGACTGGAAGAAGATCCAGACTGCCATGAAGAACAAGAAGTTCGAAGGCAAGGATCCCTATGGTATTCCCATCATTGCCCTCAAGGACGCACTGGATAAATCTGTTGCTGTGGGTCTCGGCCCTCTGCACACCCAGTTCGATTCCAAGAAATGCGTGGCCTATACTTCCATCTATGTTGATTCCATGATCACCAAGTGGGACTACTGTGAAGGCAAGGTGCTGGATCAGTTGCCTATCCACTACAACGTGGGTCACCTCATGGCGATGGAAGGCGATTCCGTCACGCCAGACGGCAAGTATCTGGTTGCCCTGAACAAACTGGCCATCGATCGATTCAACCCGGTTGGCCCCCTGCATCCGCAGAATCACCAGCTCATCGATATCAGCGGCGACAAGATGCAATTGTTGTACGACATGCCTGTCCCGCTGGGTGAGCCGCACTATGTGGTGGCCATCAAGGCGGACAAGCTGAAACCTGCCATTCGCTACAAGTCCGGGTGGAACAGCCGCCTCGACAAGCGTTCCCAGTGGAAAACCCG
>DTXR01000677.1 GCA_012962365.1 Chromatiaceae bacterium
ACAGCATGCCACCATGACCCATGGCGATACCGTCATCCACAGCGATAGTATTGAACTCCTTGGCCACACCGCCGGCACGTTCAATCTCCCGGGCCACCAGTTGCCCCATGTCTTTCAGATGCACATGACCCGGCACGAACTGGGTAAAGGAATTGGCTATGGCGATGATGGGTTTGTCGAAATCATCATCCTTCATGCCGGTAGCGCGCCACAGGGCGCGGGCGCCGGCCATGTTGCGGCCGTGGGTGGTGGTTCTGGAACGATATTCTGGCATGTTGGCAATCCGTAGTGGTTGAACAGGAAACGGCATCTTCCCGGAATCCGCTGCACGCCTTCCGGGCTACAATGCATTATCATGTAGCAATCCTGAATTATAGCGAATCCCGCACACCATGACTGAAATGCAACTCAAATCCCCCTCCGGTTACATGGACACCACCGAAATCGAAATCATGCAGGAAGTACTGCCTTTCAAAGATGCCGACGTGCTGGAACTCGGCTGCGGCCGCGCCCGCTGGACGCGCACCATCGCCGAGCGCTTCCCGGTGAAATCGGTGACGGCTACCGAAGTGGACAGGGTGCAGCATGAAAAAAATCTGCGGATAACAGACCTCCCCAAGGTGACATTCATCTATGGCGGCGCGGAAGACATACCAACGGATGATGCAAGTGTGGACATCGTCATCATGCTCAAGTCCCTGCACCATGTCCCCATGGACAGGATGGACCAGGCACTAGCGGAAATTCACCGGGTATTGCGACCTGGGGGGCTGGCCTATATTTCAGAACCGGTTTATGCGGGTGCCTTCAACGATATCCTGCTGCTGTTCAATGATGAGAAAGCCGTGCGTGAGGCAGCCTTCAATGCACTCAAAAAGGCGGTGAAAGCAGGCCATTTCAAGCTGGAGCAGGAAATATTCTTTCAGTCCAAATCTGAATTTAGCAGTTTTGCCGAATTTGAGGAAAGATTTTTATTTCCCAGCCATTCCGACCACGCAATCGACGAAGCCCTGCACAAAAAGGTGCAGGCAGCCGTCGAACCCCATCTCGGCCCTGATGGCGCCCGATTTACGAATCCGCATCGAGTGGATTTACTGCAAAAGATATGACAATCATCCTAATATAATCGTCTGTTTGCGCTACAATTGACATGAATCGACAAAAAAAATTTACCATGTCCAAAAAAAGCGAACGCACCCGACAGAGGATCATCGAAGCCGCCAACCGGCTTTTCTATCACCAGGGCTATCACAGCACCTCATTCACTGACGTCGTCAATGCCTCCGGTGTGCCCCGGGGAAACATTTACTATTACTTCAAGAGCAAGGAAGAAATCCTCACCGCCGCCCTTTCCTATCGCATTTCACGCATCGACCACATGCTCAGAGCCTGGTCGGGACAATACCGCACACCAATCGAACGCCTGAACCGCTTTCTCGAAATCCTGCCCGACAGCGTCGATTCCCTGGTGCGCTACGGCTGTCCCATGGGCACGCTCAATTCGGAACTGGGAAAAAATGAACCCGAGTTGCAGGCCAAAGCCAAAGCCATGTTTCTGCTGTTCGAGGACTGGCTCACCGACCAGTTCGCCGAACTGGGTTACGCAGGACGCGCCCGGGAATTTGCCCGCCGATTGCTGGCCCGGGGCCAGGGCATCAGCCTGATCACCCACGTGTATCAGGACAAACGCTTTCTCATGCAGGAAACCGACCTGCTGGCCCGCTGGGTGAACAAGCTGGCGCGAGGGGAAGAGCAGGATATCTGAGCCTCGCCCAGCTACAAAGCCCCTCTCATACCGCCAGATGCCAGCATCCAGACAGCGCCCCGAAACCGATCCCCTGCCATATTCCGGCTGCGCAGGCGCAGGGTTCCGGATCCTGGTGAAATATCCGGGTTAAGTCTGGACGAAGTGGATTAGGAATCAGGCTGTTCGGGTTCGAGGCGCAAATCGCAACAGAAAGGGGGACAAAAATCCCTCAGCATCCTTTGAATAAACTCGGTCGGATCGATAAATGGTCAAAGTCGTTTCCTGAAACCCCGTCGCAATGCGGCTGAATAACAGCGCTGCCACTTTTGCGGTGTTTCTTTCATAACCTTTGAGGTTGATTTTGCGGTAAAGAAACAGCTCCAGTTCCTCTGCCTCTTTCTGAACCTGCTGGACGGCCATCACCGGCAGCAACAGATACAGCTTGCCGTTGGCCGCCAGTAACTGTTCCGCACAATGCAGCAATTCTGCATAGGGCAATTCATCCGTATGGCGGGCAAGATTCCTGAGATCATCCGGTGATTTGCTGTGCCGCTCGAAAAAAGGCGGGTTGCTGATGATCAGGTCGAATCGCTCATTGGTATACGCTGCGTAGTCACGAATATCGGCATGTACCGCATGAATGTCTTCGGCCCAGGGGCTGTTTCCAAAATTGATACGGGCTTCCTCGAAGGTCGCCCGGTTCAGTTCAACAGCGGTAGTGTTTCCGGCGCCCAACTGGGCTGCCATCAGGGCCAGCAGACCGGTACCCGTGCCGATGTCGAGCACCTTCTCTCCTCCGGCAACAGGCGCCATGGCGCCGAACAGGGTGGCATCCGTGCAGACCTTCATCCCCGAGCGCGCCTGCAAGACCGAAAACTGCTGGAAGCGAAATACTGACAAACCTGACTTCCGGTTGTGGTTTCAGAAGGCTCGTACAATACTATGCGCCATGCATCTGTTCCAGACCCCCCGGCAATCATCCCGGACACTATTGGCCATCGGTTATGTATGGCCCGAGCCCAATTCATCCGCAGCAGGAGCACATATGCTGTCGCTGCTGCGCATGTTCCGGGATGCCGGCTATCGCGTCGTGTTTGCCAGTCCGGCACAACGGTCGGAATACATGGCGGATCTTGCCAAGGAAAACATGGAAGCCACCGGCATCCCGCTGAACGATTCCAGCTTCGATACCTTTGCCGCTGACCTGCAACCGGATATCGTGCTCTTCGATCGTTTCTTGATGGAAGAGCAGTTCGGCTGGCGCGTGGAGAAGAACTGCCCCAATGCTCTGCGCATTCTGGACACGGAAGACCTGCAATGCCTGAGAGCCGCCCGCCAGCGGGCGCACAGAGAGAATCGTCAGATGCAGCAACAGGATTTGTTCAGCGAGCTGGCCCAGCGTGAAATAGCCGCCATTCTGCGCAGCGACCTGTCCCTGATCATTTCCGATCATGAAATGGCACTGCTGCAGGACAGCTTTCATATCGATCCCGCGTTGCTGCATCATCTGCCATTCATGCTCGACTTGACCCGCATTCCATCCTGGAACAAGCCCTGGTCCGAACGCCAGCATTTTGTGACCATCGGCAATTTCCGCCATGCGCCCAACTGGGATGCTGTTCTGTATCTGCAACAAATCTGGCCACGCATTCGCAAGATGCTGCCGGTCGCAGAACTGCATATCTACGGCGCCTATCCACCAAAAAAGGCCATGGCCCTCGACAATCCTCGAACCGGCTTCCGCGTAAAAGGCTGGGCAGACGATGCGCATGCGGTGATGTCTGATGCCCGCGTCTGTCTGGCGCCCCTGCGCTTCGGCGCAGGGATCAAGGGGAAACTCATTGACGCTATGCTCGCGGGTACGCCCAGCGTAACGACTGATACCGGCATCGAAGGAATGGCTAGCGGTGCCCCCTGGCCGGGCGCTGTCGCCAATAGCGCCGAAGGCATCGCCGATGCCGCCGTTGAGCTGCACCAAAACGAAACGCGCTGGCAGCTTTGTCAGCGGCGCATTTTGCCTGTTCTCCAGACGCGGTATGACGATCGGCAGCTTGCCGCACAGCTCCTCGAAAGGCTTTCTTTCATTCAGGAAAATCTGGATCAGCACCGGCTGAACAACTTCACAGGCGCCATGCTGCGTCATCACACCATGAGAAGCACCGAGTACATGTCCCGCTGGATAGAAACAAAAAGCGCTCTGGAAGGTTCATCAATGCCTTGACGAAACAGGTTTTTTTTCAACGCCTTTACAAAAAACGCCACTGCTTGTGATTCACAACGGCCACAGCCTTCAAGCAATTCCCGCCGGATCTGCTATCTTTAAAAAGGCTCTGAACAAGTCGTCGTCTTGGCGTGGGTTGGGATGACGTACAGTTTTGGAATAAAGAGCCCCATAAAAAAGCAACAATTATTCAAGATGAAAGACAAGAGGAGAACAACATGGCTTCACAACACCCCCCTTCCTTTCCCAATGCACCTGAAGACTGGTCCCCGGAAACCGCCATGGAGCGCGCCCGGGAAGAGCAATTGGAATTGAGCGATGACCACTGGGAAGAGTTGGCTGCACTGCAGGAATACTACGCCAAACACGAGCGCGTGAACCTTCGGGAACTGAGCGATGCACTGGAAGAACGCTTCCATGAAAGAGGCGGAAAGAAATATCTCTTTTCCCTGTTTCCCGGCGGCCCCATCGCCCAGGGTTGCCGTCTGGCAGGCCTGGATATGCCTCGTGGCGCTATCGACCAGGGATTTGGCAGTATCGTGTAGCTGTTGATGCGGCGCATCGCATTCAGGATGACAGGCGATGGGCAGCCAGGGGAATCAGTCAGGAATCCGCAGAAGGTCGAGGTAACCCTTGTTCATCAGCCTCCTAGCCTCACTGACGGCATCGTCACCAAACAACCGTCGGGCTTGAGGCTCTTTACCCATTGCCATAGCATCCAGAACGCGCAACAGCTTCACCCAGTGATCTTTCAACAGGCGCACACGCTTTGGCTGCAAGCCCTGTTCCCGACGTCGTCGGCTGGCTTCCAGCTGCAGCTGGTGCCGGGCCTGTTCCAGTTGTGGGCGCAACGACAGGGACAGATCAAATACCAGCGCCACCTGTTCCGGCGGCAATTGAACGTCTTCACCAGACAGCTCGCGTAACGCTTCTTCCGACTGCGGACGCCAGCTCAATCTCCCCTGACCCACCGGATCGTCATCCTCGGGGTCAGGGGGAAATTTGTGGAAACCCCAGCGCGCACCCAGCGCGCATTCGATAAGCACCTTGTCTTGGTCGATACGGCATTCACCATCAGGGCACTCACTGGCAGACACCCAGGCGCGGGGGTCATTCTTCCAGGCACAGAAATCCCGGTTGGGGGGGGTGCCGTAGGCAGCCTCCAGCTCCTGCCAGGTCTGCCAGAACTGCTGCCATTCCTGCTGGTAATCCGGGTTACGGCGCAGGAATTCCCAGACCCATTGGGCACTGGTCAGTTCATCGCAGAAAGCATATGCTTTGATCTCTTTCCAGTCACGATTAATCATAAACAAACAGTGAACAAAACCGAATTGCCGCCATTATTGCACATGATGAAACGGCTCATCGCTGAGCCCTCGGTGAGCAGTGTGAGCGCCGACTGGGACCAGTCCAACGTACGCGTCATCGACCTGCTGGAAGACTGGCTGCATGAAGTTGGCTTCCACACCGAAAAGCAGGCGGTGCCCAATCACCCGGGGAAATTCAATCTCATTGCCACGGCAGGCCAGGGCCCGGAGGGCTTGGTGCTGGCTGGCCATACGGACACCGTTCCCTTCGACGACAGCCGATGGCGCAGCGACCCCTTCGAGCTGACCGAGCGCGACAACCGCTTGTACGGGCTGGGAAGTACCGACATGAAGGGTTTTTTCGCGCTGGTGCTCGAAGCCGTTCGTGACCTGGATACCGCCAAGCTCAAGCAACCGCTGGTGATCCTCGCCACGGCCGATGAGGAAAGCTCCATGAGCGGCGCTCGCGCCTTGGTCGAAGCACAGAAAAAACTGGGGCGTCACGCGCTCATCGGCGAGCCCACGGGGCTCAGGCCCATACGCCTGCACAAGGGCATTGCCATGGAATGCATCCGCATCACCGGCCAGTCCGGGCATTCCAGCAACCCGGCGCTGGGCAACAATGCCCTGGATGGTATGAGCCTTGTGCTCGATGAAATCCTGCGCTGGCGGCATGAGCTCGGCAGCCATTACAGCAACCCCTTGTTCGAAGTGGCCACACCCACGGTAAACCTGGGGCATATTCATGGCGGTGACAATCCCAACCGCATCTGCGCCCAATGTGAGTTGCATATCGATATCCGCCCCCTCCCCGGTATGGATCTGGAAGCGTTGCGCCGGGAACTGGACTCACGCCTGCAACAGAAGTTGCATTCGACGGGATTGAGACTGGAACGCAGTTCCCTGTTCGGCGGGGTGCCTGCTTTCGAAACACCTGCGTCCGCAGCCATCGTGCAGGCGGCAGAGACCTTGACCGGTCACAGTGCAGACGCCGTGGCCTTTGGCACCGAAGGCCCCTTTCTGCAGCAACTCGGCATGGACACCATCATCATGGGGCCAGGCAGCATTGACCAGGCCCACCAGCCGGATGAGTTTATGGCCATGGATCAGATCGAGCCGGGCATCACCTTGATCAAACAGCTGATTCATCGTTTCTGCATGACCTGATATGATTGCCGGATGAACAAGGACGCCAACAATTTCGTCAGCTGGTTTCGCCAGGCTTCCCCCTATATTCACGCCCACAGAGGAAGCACCGTGGTGCTGGCCTTTGGTGGTGAGGCCGTCCAAGACAACGATTTCCCCCATCTCATCCATGACATTGCGCTGCTGCACAGCCTGGGCCTGCGTCTGGTGCTGGTACATGGCACCCGTCCCCAGATCGAGGAACGGCTGGCGTTGCGCGGCGCTGCCATGCAGATCATCAACGGCATGCGCATCACCGACAAACATGCACTTCTTTGCGTGAAAGAGGCGGCAGGAACTGTGCGTGTGGAAATCGAGGCGCTGCTTTCCACCGGGCTGACCAACTCCCCCATGGCCGGCGCGCAGATCTCGGTGGATTCCGGCAACTTCGTTACGGCCAAGCCGCTGGGCATCATCGACGGTGTGGACTACCAGCACACGGGCGAGGTGCGCAGGATCAACACCAACGCCATGCATCAGCGCCTGGATGCCGGCGCCATGGTACTGATCTCACCCCTGGGTTACTCGCCGACCGGCGAGGTATTCAACCTGAATGCCGCCGATGTGGCCGCCGCCATCGCCACGGAAATCAGGGCGGACAAACTGATATTTCTGACGGATCACAAGCTCACGGACAGCCGCAGAAAGCTTATCGAGAGCATACTGCCCACGGACATCGACACCCTGCTGGCAAGACGCAAATCCCTGGATGAGCAGATGCGGCGTGTGCTAACAAATGCCGCCTGCGCCTGCCGCAACGGCGTCAGCCGAACACATATCCTGCCACGCAGACAGAATGGCGTCCTGCTCACCGAGCTGTTTACCCGCGATGGCAGTGGCACACTGGTGACTGCCGCGCAATGGGAGACGCTGCGCCAAGCCAGCATCGATGATGTCAGCGGTATCCTGGAACTGATTCAGCCCCTCGAGGAAGCGGGCGTGCTGGTACGCCGCTCCCGTGAATACATCGAGACTGAGATCGGGCAATTCATCGTCATCGAAAGAGACGGGGCGGTCATTGGCTGCGCAGCGCTCTATCCTTTTCCCGATGACGGCATGGCGGAGCTAGCCTGCCTGGTCATTCACCCGAATTACCGGAAAGGCGGTCGCGGGGATCAACTGCTGGCTCATGTGCAGCAGCGGGCAAGGGCGCAGGATCTGAACCAGCTGTTCGTTCTCACCACACGCACCGCTCACTGGTTCCGGGAACGAGGCTTTGTCCCTGCCGATATCGCTCAACTGCCCGGAAGGCGCAAGGATCTGTACAATTGGCAGCGCAATTCCAAAGTGTTCATCAAACACCTGGAACCCTAATGCTGAATCTTCCCCTGTGGGCGCAGATCGGCGCCAACCTGTTTTCCCTGGCGCTTGCTCTGGTCATGGGCTGGGACCCGAAACTGCTGCTGTTCCTGTTCTGGATGGAGAACGTGATCATCGGCCTGTGGCAGTTGCCGCGCTTTCTGCTGGCGGATGCCAAAAGCCTCGCAGAAGCCCTGTTCAAGGCAGGATTCTTTACCGTCCATTATGGCTTGTTCACCTTCATCCACGGCTCCCTGCTGTTTGAGCTATTTCTCAAACAAACGCTGGATATGCAGACGCTGGAGACCCTTGTATTCAGCA
>DTXR01000678.1 GCA_012962365.1 Chromatiaceae bacterium
CGCAATCCAGATTTGAGTCATCACGGCGTTCTTGCTTGTGCCGACAAACGATTTTATTTTTAGGTTTTGTTTGATCCACTTAAAGAATAGTTAAACCTGCCATCTGGCTTTGTAAATATCGGCAATGGTTTTTGCAGACAGCTTGAAATTATTTGTTAAAAAAACATAATGCTTACCCGTTTCTGCATCTTTATATCCAATGCGTCGTAACTGTACAGGACATTTTTTTGACGTGAGAGAACCCATAAGCTCAATCACCTGGTCGCAGGTTAGACCTTTGCCTTTTATCACTGGGAGTTATTGTCAAAAGTGGTGTTTAGCCAGTTGAATCAAGCGACGGCCTGATCGACTTCTGTCACCTCGACACCATCTTTGAATTTGATTCCGGTTACCACTTTTGCCAGGTAATCGAATCCGCGTAATCGTCTCCACTTCTTCTCGGCACACTGTCCGAGTTTGAACATCATATGCAGCATACCATCACGAGACAGGCATCCTTTGGATCGCTTGGTCCGATGGCGGATCGTTCCGAAGGTCGATTCAATCGGATTGCTCGTCCGAATGCTCTGCCAGTGCTGGGCTGGAAAATCATAGAAGGCCATCAACTCCTCGTGATCTTTCTGTAGACAGATGGCCGCTTTCGGATATTTCGGCTCATACGTCCTGATAAACAGATCAAACGCCTTTTCCGCATCGGCCTGGGTCTCCGCCTGCCAGATGTTATGCAGTGCCTGCTTCGCCTTCGGCTGAGCCGACTTCGGCAGGCAGTTCAGCACATTCATCGTCTTGTGCATCCAGCAGCGCTGCTGGCGTGTCTCAGGATACACCTCTTCCAACGCGGCCCAGAAGCCCATGGCGCCGTCACCGGTGGCCAATTCAGGAATGTCCATCCCACGTGACTTCAATTTCAGCAACACCTCGCGCCAGCTCTGTGTAGACTCTCGCACGTCGTCTTCAATCGCTAGAAAACGCTTCTCACCGCGCTCATTTACACCAAGCACCACCAGAGCGCACAGCTTCGTCTGCTCCGCTCTCAGGCCACTGTAGACACCATCGGCCCAGA
>DTXR01000679.1 GCA_012962365.1 Chromatiaceae bacterium
GCCCTGATCGGCTACTCCCGAAGGTAGAGTGTTTTCCTTGCGGAAGCTCGGATATATTAGCAGCCGTTGATAAAGTCGGTTGTCATGGTTGGCACAAGGCAATTGTCAACACCGGAGTGACAACGAAGAGTTACTGAAGCGTTGAGATATGAAGTTTTCAGCGCCTCGCAAAAACTGCAAGCAATTCAGATCTAGTCAGGAGAAACCCAAAATGGCGATCGATAAGCACGAAACACCCATGATTGACCAGCTCGTAGACGGCCCATGGCCCAGCTTCATCAAGGGCATTCAGCGTCTGCGCGACGAGCACCCCAGCGAGCGCATCAATGGTATGGCAAATGACCTGCTGGGTCAGCTGGAGACATCTTACGAAACCCGCAAGGGCTATTGGAAAGGCGGCACCATTTCTGTATTTGGTTATGGTGGCGGAATTATTCCCCGTTTCACCGAGCTGAAAAACGAAAATGACGAGTCCCGCTTTCCTGAGGCGCAGGAATTCCATACCATGCGTATCCAGCCTCCTGGCGGTTTCCACTACACAACCGACATGCTGCGTCAGATCATGGATATTGACGAGAAGCACGGTTCCGGCATGATCTGTCTGCACGGTCAAACGGGTAACCTGATGCTGGTCGGTATGGATTCTGACGCGATCCAGCCTTGTTTTGACGACATGAATGCCATTGGTTGGGATTTGGGCGGCGCCGGTCCTTGTGTACGTACTGGCATGTCCTGCGTGGGGGCGGCGCGTTGCGAGCATTCCAACGCAGACGAGATGAAGATCAACCGTGTTCTCCTGAACAACTTCCAGGATGACATGCACCGTCCGGCCCTGCCTTACAAATTCAAGTTCAAAGTATCCGGCTGCGCCAACGACTGTACCAACTCCATTCAGCGTGCAGACATGGCCATCATCGGCACCTGGCGCGACGACATGAAAGTCAACCAGGATGAAGTCAAGGCATTCGTGGAGAAAAAAGGCCGTAAATACGTTGTTGACAATGTGATCAGTCGCTGCCCCACCAACTCCCTGTCTTTGAACGACGACGATACTCTGGAAGTCAATAACAAGGACTGTGTTCGTTGCATGCACTGTATCAACGTCATGACCAAAGCCCTGTCCGCCGGCGACGATAAGGGCGTGACCATCCTCATCGGTGGCAAGCGCACCCTGAAGATCGGCGATCTATTCGGTACCGTTCTGATTCCGTTCATGAAGCTGGATACCGATGAAGATTACGAGCAACTGGTCGAGTTGGCGGAAGAATGTATCGACTTCTTTGCCGAGAATGCGCTGGAGCACGAGCGTACCGGTGAGATGATCGAGCGCATTGGTCTGGCCAATTTCCTGGAAGGTATTGGTGTCGATATCGATCCCAACATGATCAATCATCCTCGCACCAGCAGCTACGTTCGCATGGACGGCTGGGATGAGGAAGCCGCCAAGTGGGAAGAAAGCAAGGCTGGCTGATTCAGTAGTTTTTTGATCCGATCGGCAGGCAGCGGGAACGTCCGCTGCCTGCAGTGAACAACACGATTTTTTTATTTAGGAGGTTCGCATGTCAGATGCACCTGTTATGCCCATAGAGTCTGGAACGCCTGATAGTTTCCAGTATATGCACCCCACACTGCGTAAGAATTATGGTCAGTGGGCCTATCACGATCGTCCCCGTCCCGGTGTTCTGCATCATGTGTCCAAATTTGGCGATGAGATCTGGACGGTCAAAGCCGCTTCTCCCCGTCAGCTCGATATCATGACGTTGCGTGAGATCTGTGATATCGCTGATGAGTTCTGCAAGGGCTATCTGCGTTTCACCATGCGCGGCAATATTGAATACATGGTAACCGATGAGTCCCAGCTCGAGCCGCTGATCAAGCGCCTGAACGATGCCGGCTATCCTATTGGTGGTACCGGCAATTCGGTCACCATGATTTCTCATACCCAGGGTTGGTTGCACTGCGACATTCCCGGCACCGACGCTTCCGGCGTAGTCAAATCCCTGATGGATGAACTCATTGATGAGTTTGTGGTTGAGGAAATGCCCAACCGCGTGCACATCACGACTTCCTGCTGCCAGATCAACTGTGGTGGCCAGGGTGATATCGCCATTAACATCCAGCACACCAAGCCGCCCAAGATCAACCACGATCTGGTTGGCAACGCCTGTGAGCGCCCATCCGTTGTAGCTCGCTGCCCGGTTGCGGCGATTCGCCCTGCCATGGTTAACGGCAAGCCTACTCTGGAAGTCGACGAGAAGAAGTGCATCTGCTGTGGCGCCTGCTTCCCTCCCTGTCCGCCCATGCAGATCAACGATCCGGAGCACTCCAAACTGGCTATCTGGGTTGGCGGCAAGCACTCCAATGCCCGTTCCAAGCCCATGTTCCACAAGTTGGTTGCTGCGGGACTGCCCAATAACGCACCGCGTTGGCCCGAAGTGGCCGCAGTGGTCAAGAAGATCCTCAAGGCCTACAAGGAAAATGCGAACGACTATGAGCGCATGGGTGAGTGGGTTGAGCGTATCGGCTGGCAACAGTTCTTTGATCTGACTGGTCTGCCGTTCACCAAGTACCACATCGATAACTGGCGTGGCAGCCGTAACAGACTGAATCAGTCTGCGCACATTCGCTTCTGATAAGGAGTCGTATAGGTTATGAAATTTTCTATACAAGTTAACGAAGGCCCTTATCAGCACCAGGCGTCTGATTCTGCATATCAGTTCACCAAGGCGGCCCTGGAAAAGGGGCACGAGTGCTTCCGGGTGTTTTTCTATCACGACGGTGTGCTCAACGGCACTCGTCTGACCACGCCTCCCCAGGACGATCGCAATATCGTCAACAACTGGACAGAGCTGGCGGAAAAATATGATCTGGATCTGGTGGTATGCGTGGCTGCTGCCCAGCGTCGCGGTATCGTGGACGATGGCGAAGCCGAGCGTAATGGTAAGGACGCAACCAATATTGCGCCCCGCTTCCGGATTTCCGGTCTGGGTCAGCTGGTTGAGGCCGCCATTCAGAGTGATCGTCTGGTCGTATTCGGCGATTAACAGGAGGATTGAATAATGTCTGATACAAAGAATTTCATGTTCCTCAATCGTCGTGCGCCTTACGGCACTATTTATGCTTGGGAATCCCTGGAAGTGGTGCTCATCGCGGCAGCTTTCGAACAGAACGTCAGCCTGATGTTTGCTGACGACGGCGTATATGAGCTGACCAAGAACCAGGATACGGCAGGTATTGGGATGAAAAACTTCTCACCCACCTACCGCACCCTCGGTGATTACGAAGTACGTCACATGTATGTCGACAAGGCATCTCTCGAAGCTCGCGGCCTGACCGCAGATGACCTGGTTCAGGTCGAATGGGAAGACTGGGAGACCGAGGAATCCGTGGACAATATTGTTGAAGTGGTCGATTCCGAGCGAGTAGCCGAGCTTCTCGACGAATCCGACGTCGTATTCAGCTTCTGAGGAGAGAGTAATGAGCGATCTGCACACTGTAAATAAATCGCCTTTCGAGAAGAACTCTCTGGAAAGCTGTCTGCGCTTGTCCAAGGCGGGTTCTGCCATACTGCTTTATGAAGATGGCGTTTATGCTGCACTGAAGGGTACTGCTGTCGAAAACATGATCGCATCAGCGGTCAGTGACAAGAAAGTCTATGTTCTGGGGCCTGACTACAAGGCTCGGGGGCTGGCTGATGATCGCATGATCGACGGCGTGGAAGTAGTGGATTACGCAGGTTTTGTGGACCTGGTTGACGCTAACGACAAGGTTCAGGCCTGGGTCTGATCCCGTTCCTGAATAAAATTTTTGATTGATTATTAGGAGATAAAAACATGCCTATCGAAGTAGATGGTAAGACTTTAGAGACTGATGAAGAGGGTTACCTGGTAAACCTGAACGACTGGGTTCCTGGTGTTGCCGAGGTTATGGCCAAGGAAGACGACCTGGAGTTGACCCAGGATCACTGGGATATTATCAACTTCCTGCGTGAATACTACGAAGAGTACCAGATCGCTCCCGCAGTTCGCGTACTGACCAAAGCCGTAGGCAAGCGCCTGGGCAAGGAAAAGGGCAACAGCAAGTACCTGTATGGCCTGTTCCCATATGGACCCGGCAAGCAAGCCTGCCGTTATGCCGGCCTGCCAAAGCCGACGGGTTGCGTATAACCGCAAACTGAACGCGAGGGAAGGCGGTTTCGATCGCCTTCCCGGTTTTCCCGAAATCTGAAAGAGTTTTTCGAAACATGTCGCTTGCTATCACAGTGCTTTTCTATCTGGCCACGGTTGTTCTGATCGCCGGGCTGGCATATCGTATCTGGGTTTATGCCAAGGTTCCTGCGCCCTTGAGGATCGCAACGACTCCGGCACCGGTAACTAAGGGTGGCGTAGTGCTGCGGATGTTCCGCGAAGTGGCCTTTTTCGAAAGTCTTTTCAAAAGCAACAAGTTGTTGTGGTTGTTTGGTGTGCTGTTTCACTTTGGTTTGTTGTTGGTGCTGATACGCCATCTGCGCTATTTCATCAACCCGGTACCGACAGTGATCGAACTCATGCAGCCGTTTGGCAAATATGCAGGCTTTGCCATGATTATCGGCCTGCTGGGCTTGTGGGCGCGTCGTTTCGTTATTGATCGTGTGCGCTACATCAGTTCGCCTTCCGATCATCTGATTCTTGCTTTGCTGGTTTTGATTGGCGTCAGTGGCGCTTCCATGACCTTCGTGTCTCACGTGGATATAGTCGGCCTGAAGAATTTCACCATGGGATTGCTGACCTTCGACTGGAAGCCGCTGCCGTCCGACCCCCTGCTGGTGATTCACCTGTTTCTGGTTTCCGTGCTGATGATCATCTTCCCTTACAGCAAACTGTTGCATGGTGTGGGTGTGTTCTTCAGTCCGACCCGCAATCAGGTCGATAACCCACGGGAAAAGCGCCATGTAGTGGAATGGGCGCGCAAATTTGAAGAAAACTCCTGATAACTGTACGGCATCGTTAAAGAGGCAATAGGTCCAGCTCATGGCAAAAGCAAATTTTGAAGTTCCCGAGCTCCAGGAATATCCAGAGGTTCCAAATATAGAGCCAGACTCTATGGCACATCTGGAGACCTTCAAGGCGAAACCAGAGTTTCAGGAGGCTTTGGGTTTCCAGGGTGAATTGCAGGA
>DTXR01000680.1 GCA_012962365.1 Chromatiaceae bacterium
CCCAGACGATGACCTTGGCGATCATCGAATCAAAATACGGCGGAATGGTGTAACCCGTGTAGATCGCCGTATCCGTGCGCACCCCCGGCCCGCCCGGCGCATAGTAGCGGGAAATACGGCCAAAGCTGGGCAGAAAGTTGTTCTTCGGGTCTTCGGCATTCACCCGGAACTGGATCGCGTAGCCCCGGCGCTGGATCTCATGCTGCTTGAAGCGCAGTTTCAGGCCCGCAGCCACACGGATCTGTTCCTCGATGATGTCCACCCCGGTGATGGTCTCGGAAATGGTGTGTTCCACCTGCACCCGGGTGTTCATCTCCATGAAATAGAAACGTCCGTTCTCATCCATGAGGAATTCCACCGTACCGGCGCTGTAATAGCCCACTGCCTTGGCGGCAATAACAGCCAGCCCACCGAGATACTGGCGCTGTCCTTCATCCAGCTGGGGAGACGGCGCGATTTCAATGAGTTTCTGATTGCGGCGCTGAATGGAGCAGTCCCGTTCGTACAGGTGAATGCAATTGCCGTGGCTGTCCGCCAGGATCTGTAACTCGATGTGACGGGGATTCACCACGCATTTCTCCATGAACACTTCCGCGCGACCGAAGGCCTTCGTGGCTTCGGAAATGACCCGCTCGTAGTTCTTGCTCAGGTCCTCGGGTGAATCACAGCGGCGTATGCCCCGCCCTCCACCACCGGAGGTCGCTTTCAGCATCACGGGGTAACCGATGCTTTCCGCCACTTCCAGCGCCTCGTCCAAACCGGTCAGATTCTCTTCGGTACCTGGCGTCACCGGCACACCGGCAGCGATCATCGCCTTGCGCGCTTCGGTCTTGTCCCCCATACGGCGGATCACTTCCGCGCTGGGGCCAATGAAGGTAAGGCCACGACGCTCGCAGGCTGCCGCAAAATCGGCATTCTCGGACAGGAAGCCATAGCCGGGGTGGATGGCATCACAACCCGTCTGCACAGCCAGATTGACGATGCGGTGGATATTCAGGTAGCCCGCTACCGGATCCTCGCCAATGCTGAAAGCTTCATCTGCCTTTTTGACATGCAGGTTGTACATGTCCGCCTCGGTGTAGATAGCCACGGAGCGTATGCCCATCTCCGCACAGGCACGGATAATGCGCACTGCAATCTCGCCACGGTTTGCTATCAGTATTTTTCGTAACATGATTTATTACCCGTCAATGCGGTGTGTTGCCGCCAATTCGATCCATCAGCGCAAACAATACACCGGATACCACCAATGTGATGTGAATGGCGACTTTCCATATCAGCTCCTGCTGGGACATGCTCTCGCTGACATTCACGAACAGCTTCAGCAATTCGATACCTGAAATGGCCACGATGGAGCCGATGAGCTTGATTTTGAGATCGGTGAAGCCTACCTTGCCCATCCATTCAGGTCGATCCTCATGTTCGGCCACATCGATGCGCGACACGAAGTTTTCGTAACCCGCAAACACGATGATGAGCATCAGATTGGCTACCAGCACCAAGTCAATGAGTGACAGCACGCCCAGCACCATTTTCGGACCCGGTGGCTCGTACACGGCAATGGGGATCAGGTGCAGAAACTCCTTGAAGAATACGATCATGAGCAGGCCAATGGCCAGAATCAATCCCACATAAAAGGGCGCCAGCAGCCAACGGCTGTTGAACATGAATGCTTCGAGAAAGTGCTCCAGTGCTTTCATGAGTTGATTCTGGGTTTCCTTCGACTTTTCTTGCTATGTACAAAGGGCTTGAGTATACCGAAAATCGCTGAAACAAACCTGAATCAGGTAACAGTGGTACCTTTGGCTGCGCTGGAAACCACCAGGAACAGGCTGACCTGGTAAGCAACGAATACCAGCAGCAATGCGATACCCGCCCAGCGCTTTATCAGACCATGGCCGCTGTGGTTGAGCCCTCTGGCCATGAGATACAGGGCCACCGCCAGCGCCAGCATGAGAGGGAAATCCCGATACAGCACGGCAGGATCCACGGGGCCTGGGCCGATGCTGCCCGCAATGCCCAGCACCGCCAGAATATTGAACAGGTTGGAGCCCACCACGTTTCCTACAGCAATATCATGCTCATTCTTGCGGGCAGCAGCGACGGATGCCGCCAGTTCCGGCAGGGAAGTGCCGATAGCCACGATGGTCAGGCCGATAACCAGATCACTCACACCATAATACTCAGCAACCCCGACGGCACCCCAGACCAGCAACTTGGAGCTGGCAAGCAGTAACGCTAGCCCGGAACCCAGCAACCACCAGGCCCGGCTTTTCGCCATGGCTTCGGGAATTTCCTCGACCAACTCTTCGATGAGCAGATCCCTGGCTCCCGCCGTACGCGCCAAGTGGATCGTCCACAGAATCACGCCAACCATGGCGCTCAGAAGCAGGATGCCATCCAGCAGTGACAACACCCCATTCCAGAGCAGACCCCAGGCACCGGCCATCACCACCAGCATCAGGGGAAATTCACGGCTCAAAGTTCGTGAATGCACGGAGAGCGGCGCAATTGCTGCCGTCATGCCAAGCACCAGAGCCATGTTTGCAATGTTCGAACCCACGGCATTACCGACAGCCAGACCGCTGTTGTCCTGTGACGCGGCCATGGCGGATACCAGCATCTCGGGAGCGGAAGTGCCAAATGCCACGATGGTCAGACCGATGATCATCGTGGATATGCCCAGCGCCCGGGCCAGCCCGGCAGCACCGGCGACAAACTGGTCGGCACTCCATACCAGCACCACCAGGCCGCCTATTACTGCCGCAATGAACAACAGCATGTCAGGAATCATTGAAATCCCTTTATATCTATAGGAGGCGTCATTTACAAAGAAATCTTCCTGATGGCTTTCAGCTCAGAAAGCCGATCCGCCAGCGCGACTGCGGATGTTTCCCTGACCGTGACATGGCCGATCTTTCGGCCAGCTCTTGGCGCCTTGCCATAAAGATGCAAATGGGTGTTTTTCAGTGCGAGGATGTCTTCCGCATCCGGCAATTCTCCAATAATGTTCACCATGGCAGCGTAACCCAGGGGGGCTGTGCTTCCCAGGGGAAGATTCAGAATAGCCCGCAGGTGATTCTCGAACTGGCTGGTTTCTGCTCCCTCTATGGTCCAGTGACCGGAGTTGTGTACTCTGGGCGCCATTTCGTTGGCCAGCAGGTGGGAGCCCACCTGAAAGAATTCGATGGCCAGTACGCCAACATAATCCATTTGTTCCAGCACCTTTTGGGCATAGTCTTCCGCCAGTGGTTGATGGGAATCATCATGCAAACAGGTGGAAAGACGCAGAATACCTTCATCATGGACATTCTCTGCCAGGGGATAAAAGGCGATTTCACCGGAAACACTGCGCACCGCAATGATGGATACTTCCCGCTCGAAATCGACCAGCCCTTCGAGGATCGCAGGCACTTTGCCGATGGCCTCCCAGGCCTCCTGCAGGCTGTCGCCAGATCGAATGATCTGCTGACCCTTGCCGTCATAACCCAGGGTGCGTGTCTTGAGAATCGCCGGCAAACCGATGTCCGCCACCGCCTGCTCCAGGGTTTTCAGATCATGCACTGCCGAAAAAGGCGCCGTTTCTATGCCCAGCTCGTTGAACAGACTTTTCTCGTGATTCCGATCCCGTGCCTTGGCCAGGGCACTGGCGGGCGGAAACACCGGCGAGGACAGGCCCAGCCGCTCGACAGCGGCAGCGGGGACGCTTTCGAACTCGTAGGTGATCAGATCACACTCTGCCGCCAGTTTCTCCAGCCCTTCGGGATCATCATAGTCTGCCTGAATGTGTGTCGATAGAGCCGCAGCACAAGCATCAGGTGCAGGTTCCAGCACCGAGAAATCCAGGCCCAGAGGATAGCCCGCCAGCGCCAGCATACGTGCGAGTTGCCCACCAC
>DTXR01000681.1 GCA_012962365.1 Chromatiaceae bacterium
CTGGGACAGCCAGGCCGAACCCAGCCAGGAGATCCAGTACCGCCCCGCCCGGGTGCTCATGCAGGATTTCACCGGCGTGCCCGCCGTAGTGGATCTGGCCGCCATGCGCGACGCCATCGCCGAACTGGGGGGCGACCCCGAGAAGATCAACCCCCTGCAACCTGCCGAACTGGTCATCGACCACTCGGTACAGGTAGACAAGTTCGGCCTGCCCAACGCCGCCGAACTCAACGCCAGATCGAATTCGAGCGCAACCGCGAGCGCTACCAGTTCCTCAAGTGGGGCCAGCAGGCATTCAACAACTTCAAGGTGGTGCCGCCGGATACGGGCATCGTGCACCAGGTAAATGTGGAATTCCTCTCCCGCGTGGTGTTCGCCCAAGAGAACAAAGGCGTCCTCCAAGCCTACCCCGACACCGTAGTGGGCA
Organism: Chromatiaceae bacterium; assembly: GCA_012962365.1. Taxonomy (GTDB): domain Bacteria; phylum Pseudomonadota; class Gammaproteobacteria; order Chromatiales; family Chromatiaceae; genus Thiolapillus. Next base: position 428 of record DTXR01000681.1, read on the forward strand.
CCGACTCTCACACCACCATGGTCAATGGCCTGGGCGTACTGGGCTGGGGCGTGGGCGGCATCGAGGCGGAAGCTGCCATGCTGGGCCAGCCCATTTCCATGCTGGTGCCCAAGGTGGTGGGCATGAAGCTCAGCGGCAAACTGCCTGAAGGCGCCACCGCGACGGATCTGGTACTCACCATCGTACAGAAGCTGCGCGAACACGGCGTGGTGGGCAAGTTCGTGGAATTCTACGGTGATGCTCTCAGCCATCTGCCCATGGGCGACCGCGCCACCATCGCAAACATGGGACCGGAATACGGTGCTACCTGCGGCCTCTTCCCCATCGACGAGGAAACCCTGGACTACATGCGCCTCACGGGCCGTCCCGAGGCGCATATTGCCTTGACGGAAGCCTATGCCAAAACTCAGGGAATGTGGAGAAATGATTCCCAAGTCGCTGATTATTCAGAAACACTAGAATTGGATATCTCCAGCATCGTGCCCAGCATCTCCGGTCCAAAGCGCCCTCAGGATCGTATCGAGCTGCGTGAGTCCAAGCCGGTTTTCGAACGTGATCTTGAATCCCTCAAGACCCAGTCCGGCATCCAGGGCAAGGGGCCGGTAAAGGCCGAGATCGACGGCCAGGAAGTGGAAATGAAGGACGGCGACGTGGTCATCGCCGCCATCACCTCCTGCACCAACACATCCAATCCTTCAGTAATGATCGCCGCCGGCCTGGTGGCGAAGAAGGCTGTGGAAAAGGGTCTGAACACCAAGCCCTGGGTGAAGACCTCCCTGGCGCCCGGCTCCCTGGCCGCCACGGACTACCTGCAGAACGCCGGCCTGCTCGAAGCCCTGCGAGAACTGCGCTTCGACATCGTAGGCTATGGCTGCACCACCTGCATCGGTAACTCCGGCCCTCTGCCCGAGGCCGTTTCCAAAGCCATCGCCGAAGGCGATTTGACCGTGACC
>DTXR01000682.1 GCA_012962365.1 Chromatiaceae bacterium
AGTAACCGTCCAGAACATAACGGACAGCTTCGGTGATCACTTCCGGTGAGGTGTTGTGGGGAAAGATGAAGCGCATCTCGCCATCGGGCGCGATCAGGTATGTGGCTGCCGAATGATTGACCGCATAGCCAAAGGCGGAGCCCTCCAATTCCACTTCGTAGTACTGGGCGCCATACAATGCTGCAGCATCGGCGATTTCCTTTTCAGTACCGGTGACACCAATAAAATTCGGATGGAAATAATCGACGTACTCATCCAGCAGATCCCGGGTATCTCTTTTGGGATCCACACTGACAAACACGCCGACCGCCTTCTTCAACTCCTCATCTTTCAGGTCGTTGAAAGCCTGTGCCATGTATGAAAGCGATGTCGGGCATACATCCGGGCATTTGGTGTAGCCGAAATACAGCAGCACCACCTTGCCACGATAGTCTTTCAGGGAAAAAGTCCGGTCGCCGCTGTGCAGCATGAAATCACCACCCGGCGGCGCATCGGTTATACCGGGCAGGTCGGCGGTTTCTGCAGGATGTTCCTGCGCCATCGACACCGTTACCCAAAACAGGGCGAGCAACAACAGGGCTTTACGCATCGTTCATAACCTCTCGAACTAGGCTGACCGGCTGCGCTGGGATTTTACCAGCATCAGTCCGGCAAGAAATACCAGCAGGGCGATGCCCACCGGAACGCCGTACACTTTAGACACATCCGTCTGTGGAGGCAAAAGCAGCCAGTACCAGGTGGTCAGGGTGTGCTTCGATCCGGATTCCCCATTGCTGCCATCCCAGTTGGCGAAGGACACGGGGATGAACTGCCCTTCATCGAACAGCACATCTCCATCAGCCGTATACCGGGGGCGTTTCATGACCACCTGCCAGCGGCCTTCCTTCCACAATCCGCTTGCGCTGAGGCTGGTGTCCTTTTCCCTGGGCGTGAGTTTTTTGTCTGAACCCGAACCGTCCAACAGCATGGCGAGCGGCTCGCGTTTCGGCTCGATGCTGCCTGCATTCCAGTACCAGATAGTCGTCTTGTTCCTGGCATCACCATGACGGTAGAGCGGCTTCTTGACCATGGGAGCAGACATGTAGCTGTCTTCATGGGGAAACTGTATCGCCACGGCATCCGGATGCATTTCCAGATTCTCATCCTGAAGCTCGCTGAAATACCTGTCACCCGGCACGCTCATGGTGCGGTCATTCACTTCCAGCAGGAAGGCGATCTCCTTGTCATTGTACAGGGCACGCACGGTCAGTGCGTCGTTCAGCGGCGTGAACAAACGCGCCTCCGTGATAATATTGGGCACCAGATGCAGGGTAACCGCAGGCGCTTCCGCCCAGCGAGGGTCTTCTGCTGTCATGGGCAAATCGTCTTCGAGCTTTCTGCCGGTCACCACCGGCCCATCCTGGGGTTGCACCGTCGTATTCCGCAGGCTGTAGACAAAATTGGCAATATGCCAGCGGTCTTCCAGACTCACGGGATCCTGATTGCCTTCTTCCACCGCCCGGTGGGCCGGCATGGGCGTACCCGGAATGCCGATAGACAGGCGGGTATAGATCGCCCGAATGGTGTCCTCCCGCGCCTTCTCCGATGTATCGAAAGACTGCGTGGCCCGCCATGTCCAGGGCTTGGTCAGATCACGGGGCCAGATACGATTGCCCCAATCGTCTTCCAGTTTCTTGCCCGACTTGATGTTGCCCCGCCCGTCATCTCCATGACACTCGGAACAGGAGTCAAGGAATGCTGCCCGGCCTTTTTCCACGGATTCATCGGAATAGGGAATCTGGCCCTGCTGGAGCTCCTCATCCCGGATAACACGGAAATCCGTCCTGGTATAAAAACCATCATCATCAAACGCTTCTTCATCGGCATCTTCCGGCGGCCAGGCCTGGGTAATGTCGAAACCCTTGATCACCGGAATCAGGCTCCGGATCTGCTCATCGCTGAGCAGCGCCTGCCCCTTGATGCCCCAACCAGGCATGGCCGTGCCAGGCAAGCCCATCTTGATGGTCGTAAACAGATCTTCATCCCTCGGCAGCTTCGTGCCGGGAGATGTTTTGTACTTGAACAGCGCCAGACTGAAATCCCTGGGTTTTGGATACATGAAATCCGCAGCCACACCGTCACCTGCACCGTTCTCGCCATGACAGACCTCGCAACGAAACTTGTACAGATCCCTGCCCATGATGTTCCTGCGCTTCGCCAGCACTTCATCCTTCATGCCTGTTACTGTCTTTGAAACCTCCGCATCCCAGATGCGCGGCACCTGGCCGTTGTAATCAAAAATAAAGTTGATCACATTCCACACATCATCTTCCGCCAGCATTTCATGCCAGACAGGCATGGCCGAGTTCCAGGGCGTACCTTCCACCGGCAGGCCGGGACCACCGGTGGTGATACGCCAGAACAGGAAGGCTTCCTGCAACTGGGGAATGATGGTCGGATCCTGGAAATTGATAGGCTGAGGACTGAAGCCCTGTGCATAATGCCCCTTGCCATCCAGCAGGTCACCATGGCAATAGAAACAGTTCTGATAGTAAACATCCCTACCGGCCGCCACCGATTCCTGATACTTACTCCAGCCGGCGTCCCTGTCCCTGGCCAAGGTTTCCAGAATATCGTTACGCACGGGGTTCTCCAGCGACGCCAGGTCAAAGCTCTTGTTGTACACCCTGATGGAGGCAGGTGGCGCCGGGTGTACCTGGCGCAATTCCACCGGTGCTTCCAAGGAAGGCTTGACCACCCCATACACAACATAAGCCACGAGCAAAGGAACGGCGGCAAGAAAAAACCAGCGCAACAGCGCCTTGTTGTCATCCCGCAGTGTGGACAGTATGGGGGCCTTGAACTCTTCCCACTTCCTGTCATCGAAAGCAAAATACAGCAGGATGCCGATGATGGTGATGATCATATACTGGATCATCAGTGTCCTGGGCAATACCGGCGGAAAGGCATTGTCGAAAACCAGATAGGCGATAACCGCAGCGATCAGAGCCTGCCAGAACGCAGTAATCCGGAAACCTTTCATCCTTTCTTCTCCGCCAGATATTCAATGATCATTTCCAGCTCTTTCACCGTCATCTTCGAAGCAAAATCAGGCGGCATGGCCGGGGGAAAACCTTCAGCCACATCCGCATTGGGATCGAGAATGCTTTGCCGCAGTTCGTCTTTGTCCAGACGGGCGCCCACATCCACCAGTCCCGGCCCTACCAATACATTCCTGCTGTCCAGAGCATGGCAGGAAACACAGGCGTACCTGGCAAGCGCTTCTTCCGCGGTTGCCGCTGGTGCTGGCACCTTGCCCGCATCTCCACCGTCTGACGCGGCGGAAGCGACTTCGACCGCCACTTCGGGATCGGGCAGCACTACCGTTACCACATTCCCATCCTTCGACTGCAACCAGGCGATCACCGCGTCGATTTCCATGGGCGACAACTGGATGGGGGGCTTGTCCACATGCGGCATGGGCGATTCGGAATCATTGCTGCCTTTCTTGCCCCAGCCGGCGACAACATACCTGCCCGGATCAACCATGGACTCCCGGATATAGGCTTCCCCATCCCTGGCTTCACCATTGTAGCGATCGTCTGCCAGACGTTCTTCGGCAAGCGCCACCATGTTTTCGCCTTCGATATCCGGCGCCCGACCCAGGGGTGCGGGTTTATGGCAGAGCGTGCAGGTACCTTTGTTGTGGAAGATATCGTCACCCAGGGCGATAAAATCCTCCATGGTCAGAGAACCCAGATCCACGTTCTTTTCCACTGGCGCCTCACCTTTCACCTGGGGCAACAGATAGGTGACGAAGGTAAACAGCAAGGTCAGCGCCAGACTGAAAGTCAGGGTTTTTAGGAGCACATTCATGCCACTCCTCCTACTACAGGCTCAGGCTTGGCTTGCCTGCTGCCGCTCAGGTTGGCCACCCAGAACATGAACAGCACACACAACAGAAACAGGATGGTCACCAGGGTGATCATATTGCCGGCGTAACCGATGGTGGGAATGAAGTTGTCCGGTGAATTGTCTTTCATCACCGTGTACACATGCCAGTGTGTCTTTACCGAAGAACGCACATAGCCCATCAGCGCCATCAGCCAGGTAAAGGCAATAGGCAAGGCGAACAGTGCATACTGGGAACGATCGGGAATCCGCCCCCAATGCGATGACAACACCCTGGCATTCCTGAACATCAGCGAGTCGATGACCAGTCCGAACACGATGACCACCAAGGTGGTGCCCACCTGGGCCACAGATGAACCAACCTTGTACACCGTATTGGTGAAGTAACCGAAGTACACCCCCAGAAAAACGATATTGGCCACAGCGGCTACGTATACGCCGATCAACAGCGCATTGCCCAGAGGCGCCCATCCCACCGTGGCCACCTTGTCGGAACGCCGATAGAGCTGAAACGACAGGAAGGTCGCAATCAACATCAGATTCACCGCGATATTTTTCGCCGGCATGATGCCCAGTGGGCCAAGAATGTGGTGGTGGCTTCCTCCCAGAAGCGAAATTTCCGCAGCAGAAAGTATCAGGGTGTGGGGTGTTACCCAGATCAGAAAGCTCACCACCAGAACAAAAGCAATAATCTTGATCAATCCCTTGTAGCGTTCGGAGCCATCCGTACGTGACATGCCCGACCACAGATAGAAATTGCCTGCCAGCAATATGGTACCGATGAGCACCGCCTGGACAATGAACAGCCAGGCCAGGATGCCGCCCATTGCAGTAATGCCCATCTGCTGTGAATAGGCGTAGATCTCCGCCATCAGCCAGTAACCGGCGAACGGCAGGGGCAGGAAGGCCAGTATGGCAATAAAATTCGAGGTATAACCCATCCAGTCATAATGGGCACGTTTGGCTGGATCCCCGGTGCTGAGAAACTTGAATGCCGCATAGGCGCCGACGACCGCTCCGCCAAAGCCGATATTGGCGATAAACCGGTGCAGGTTGATGGGGTTCCATAACGGGCCCTTCATGATCTCCCAGACATTGCCCACCACGGCGCCCACTTCATTGACGCCGGAGGGCGCCATCATGAAAGTGGCCCAGGAATTGGCCAGCAGCATGATGGTCAGCCCCGAAGCATTCAGCAACAGCCCCAGGGTTAGATGCACCCATTTCAGGTTGCCGTAACGGAAGGCGTTCCAGCCGTAGTAATAGACATACAGGAAGAAACTTTCGAAGAAAAACATCAGAGCATACACCAGCACCTGGGCGCCGAAGACATGCATCATGTAGCCCATAAAATCGGGATAAAGCATGAACAGGGCCAGCGCCAGGGAACCGCCGAAAATGGCGGTGATGGAAAACCCCGTGAGGCTGATCTTCATGAACTCATGAGCCATGTCATCATAGCGGTCATCTCCCGTGAACACCCCCACCAGCTCGATCATAAGCACGAACAGGGGCACCGCCAGCACCAGGGCGCCGAAGAACAGGTGCATCTGCGCCAGCACCCAGACAATGGCCCGGCTGCTGATCCCGACATTCGGATAGTCCTTACGGCTGGGCTGGGGCGCTGCTTCGGGTTCCACCACCTGGGCTTTTTTCTGGGCAGGAGCCGCCACCATCTCGACCGGCGGCTGACCCTGCAGCCGCACCTCAGCCACCGGTGCGATGCGTTCCTGGGTATTGACCGCGCCGTCGTCAGCGACGGCCAGGCTTGGGAGGGAAACCCCGGCGAACAGCAGCATGACGAACAGCCGAAGCATCCGGAAAAACAAACCGCCGGCATGTGAGAATTTTTTTTGCTTCATCGTTTTCAACCCGCCGGAGACAAGTCAGGATTCAGGGGCAGCCCCTGCATGCCCATGATCAGGTGATCCAGTCCGTAGAACACCACCAACATGATGGCGATAGCGATAACAACAGCCAACAGGCGTCCGAGAATTCCGATGTTTTTTTGTGCTTCCATACCCGTTCCTGCCTCAACCATGATGAACCGTGACGCCACCGGAATAGATCAGCAGCCAATAAAAGAATCCAAGCAGGGCAACCAGGGTGACAACAAACAACTTCTTTCCCCAGGTCGCTTCCGCTTTCGTCGGTGGGGATTCCATTTTATCCGGTTGTTCGGCCATGCCTGTTCTCCTGACGATGCCCTGAATCTAAATAATTCAGGTAAATAGTATGCGTGGACAAATGCAGCTCCTCCCGAATATTTAGGGAAGCTCTGATTAACTCTATTTTCGTCATCCCGGCGAATGCCGGGATCCAGTAGAATC